>JASKZZ010000365.1 GCA_030147335.1 Herpetosiphonaceae bacterium
CCACCCCCACATCGATCCCACACTGAGCAGCGTTGGATCACCCGACGCGTGCTCTAAGTCCGGTGAGGTACGACCAAGCACCGTTACCCAATGTCCAGCCGCAATTAAAGCTCGGCCAAGCTGCCGGGTATAATCGCCAACGCCGCCAATCGAGGGCGGATACTCGCCCGTCACAAACAAGATGTCGAGACGTTCAGCCATGAGCTAGCGCGCGCGCCCCAACAACGAGTGCGCCAGTGTTCGCAGCTTATCCAGCGCCCCTTGATCGAAAGGCACCACGCGATTCAACGCCGACATAGCCCGACTGGATTGCACACGAGCTAATTGCTGGACGTAGGCTCGCGACTGTGTACGATCCAAGATGGCCAGCAGCGCCTCAAGATCGTGCTGCTCTAGCTGGTACTGACGGTACAGCGTCGTAAACTGTTCGCGATCTGCCTCATTCGCGCGGGACAGCCCGTGAATAACAGGCAGGCTCATCTTGCGCTGCACAAGATCGGCGGCAAACGGCTTACCTGTTACCGCAGGATCACCCCAAATATCCAGCAGGTCATCCTCCATCTGAAACGCTAGCCCCAACGCCTCGCCAAACTCGCGCATTGCCGCAATCTCGGCCTCGTCATCAATTGCGATTCGCGCGCCAAGGCTGGCAGAAGCGCCAATCAATGCCGCGGTTTTACCGCGAATCATGCGGAGGTACTGCTCCTCGGAAACATCCAGCCTACCTTCGGCAGACATATCCAGATATTGTCCTTCGCAGATCCGCAGGATCGTTTCCTCGAAGTCGCGTAGCACACGCAGCACACGCTCAGGCGGCACACCAACATCGCTCAAGCTATACACGGCTCGATGCGCGAGCGCAAACATGCCGTCGCCGGTATTGATGCCATGCGACAAGCCCCAGATACGCCATGCAGTTGGCCGACCTCGACGGGTTGGGCTGTTATCTTCAATATCGTCGTGTAGTAGCGAAAAGTCGTGCAATAACTGAATACCGGCTGCTAGCGGCAGCGCCTGCTCCTCACGCGCGCCATACACGCGTCCAGCCAGCACAACCAGCATGGGACGAAGCAGCTTACCGCTGCTTGCCGAAGTTAATTCCAAGCGTTCGTCACGCCAACCAAGATGATACTGCATCATGGCATAGAACGTTTCGAGGTCCGCTGCGTCAAGCGGATTGGTCGTCGGGAACGCAGCTCGCATTGCACCTACGATACGATCCAGCAGTGAGCTGTCGCTAACGGATGAAAATGAAGTCATAAACTCCCAAACCTTGTAATGCGGTCGTAATCCCAAGCGCTATACAGCACATCAGCACAAAGTTACACTAAATTCTGCAACTTGTATCGCTGTCCACTAAAGGAGTCGCTGGATATGACACAGGGTAAACAACCTGAATTTCGTTTCAAGCCCGGTGCTGGCGGCCTGGTTAAGGTGTTAGGTCCGCTCGAAACCAAGATTATGCAGATTGTGTGGCGTGAAAAATCGACCACCGTGAAGCAGGTCCATCGCCGTCTGCAAGATAACGCTGATCGCACCGACATTGCCTATACCACCGTTATGACCACCATGACCCGTTTGGCCGAGAAGGGCATCTTAAACCGTCGCCGCGACGGACTAGCCTATATCTACACGCCATCGGTCACCAAGAACGATTTTGAATCGATGATGGTTCGTCGAGTGCTGGACGGGCTGATGGACGATTACGAAGACGAGACAATCGACTATGTACTGCATTATCTAGCCAAGAAAGATCCGCAGCGGCTTCAAAAGATGCAGCGCGAACTTACGCGTGCTGCCGGCTAGACCGACGCGGGCTGCGATTGCAGAGTTGCAGACATACAAATGGCGCCGCTCCATAAGGAGACGGCGCTATTTGTTACTTTTCGCCGCTTGCTAGGCTGCAATTTGCTGCTCCGCTGTTGATTCAACAACCCTGCCCCATACATCGTAAGCCGTAGCGCGATCAACCTGCACATCCGCAAACGAGCCAACCGGCGCTTCTCCAAAAGCCCATACAAAATTATCGATCTCGGGCGCGTCACGGAACGAACGTCCAATCACCACCGGACGACCTTCGGACTCACCGGTGCCTTCGACCAGCATGCGCAGCGTTTGCCCAACCCAATGCTGATTCTTACGCAGTGATACCTGCTGCTGGAGCGCCGCAGCTTCCTCGTATCGTCGCTGCTTAACCCGCTCACTCACCTTGCCGTCAAGTGTAGCGGCATGCGTACCAGGCTCGTCCGAGTATTTGAAGAAGCCGGCTCGGTCAAATTCCATCTCGTCAAGAAACGACAACAACGCATCAAACTCGTCACGCGTCTCGCCCGGAAAACCAACAATAAACGTCGTTCGGATTGCGACATTGGGAACGGTCGCACGGAGATCAGCAATAATTTGTCTGGTCTTCGCTGTATCCGGTGGCCGACGCATACGACGCAGGGTGTCGGGATGAGCGTGCTGCAACGGCATATCAAGGTAGGGCACAATCTGTGGATTGTCGGCAATAGCGCGCATAACACCCGGCGTAATCGATGATGGATACGCATACATCAGCCGCATCCAGCGGTCGGACGGCACAACCTGACTCAATTCGTTCAGCAGTACAGCCAGGCCATCTTGCAGCTTAAGGTCGCGACCATAATCGGTCAGATGCTGCGCCACCAGGATAATCTCGTTAACGCCCGCCTCAACAAGCTCACGCGCCTCGCCCAGAATCGACCCAACCGCTTTCGACCGCAAATCACCCTTGAATGATGGAATGGTGCAAAACGCGCAGCGCATGTTGCAACCATCCGATATTTTGAGATAAGCCGACGGGCCGCGCACATGTCGCTTGATTGGCTCTGTTCGCCAGTCGCCGTACACGCCGAGTGTCGCAGCCGGCAGCGGAACACTCATTGGCGTCAACTCAATCATTGGCTTGGCAGGAGCAGCAGGAACAGTTGCCAGGGTAAGCAATCCTTTACCAAGCGACTGGCTGCTGGCCGGGAGCAGATTGATTACCTCATTGCTAGGCTTGCCACTACCGGGCGCGACAATGTCACCAATCCGCATCCACTCTTTGGTTGAAAGCGTGGCATCGAGATGGGGCACGTCCGCCGCAAGCCGATCACGGTGGCTTTCGGCCATGCATCCCGCCGCAATGAGTTGCTGGCCCGGTCGTTTGGAATCGGCCAAACCACGCAGCACGCCAACGGTTTCGTCACGCGCCGCTTGAATAAATGAGCAAGTATTGACAATCACAACATCGGCCTGTTCGGGTGTTTCAACCACGGCATGGCCTTGCGCGAGCAGCACACCATGCATGCCCTCGCTATCGACATTGTTTTTAGGACAACCTAACGTGATGATATGATATTTCATGTTTCCAAGTTTCAGGTCTTAGGTTTGAGGCTTGAGCTATTATCAGCCTTCAACTCCCAACTTTTATTTATCGATTTATCGGTTCTTGGTCTTTAGTTCTTGGTTGTCTATCTGTAGTTGTTAAACTGAAGTGGCAATGGAAATTCATCCTGCCGTTCACGGAGCATCCGAATTACAAGCTGCAAATCGTCCTTATTTTTGCTGCCGACTCGGACAGCATCGCCTTGAATGCGCGCCTGCACCTTGGGATTATGTTCCTTAACCAACTTTTGAATCTTTTTGGCAATGTCGTCGCTGATACCCTGCTTGAGCGTGACAACCTGCTTGACTCGCGCGCCGCTGATCTCTTGAACGTCGCCATAGTCGAATATCTTGAGCGACAAGTTACGGCGGAGCGCTTTGGTCTGGAGAATATCGCGGATTGCGCTCAGGTGCATTTCTGAGTCACTTGTAATGGTCAGCTCTTTCTCACCAAGATCCAGTTCGCTCTTTGTATCCTTCAGATCGTAGCGCGTGCCGACTTCACGCTGCGTTTGATCGACCGCGTTTGCAAGCTCCTGACGATCAAATTCGGAAACAATATCAAATGTTGACTCAGCTGGCATTACGGTGTGCTCCCTGTTATTGGCGGCGTAATCGTTCTCTTGGCAGTACCGCCACGAACGGTTCCCATAAGCCCCTTGTTTTCCCCATTGACGTACAGCTCAACAACCGAGGCGTCGCCAACATGGATAAACACTTCACGTTGCGCAGTGACACGTTTGCTCGCGGCGGCAAGTAATGTTCCAGTAAAGCTAGGTGTTCCGTCAGTCGAAACCGTCATCCACGAACCACCCGGCGCGTCCGGCGCAACACGCAGCTCAACCACCAGTGGTGCTTCCAATGTAGGCGTCGGGCTAGGAGCTGGAGCAGCCACCGCAGCACCTTCGGGCTGTGGTGTTGGTGGCAGAGGACTAGGAGGAGTACCTGACGGCAAAGGAGCCATTGTAGGAAACTCGGTTGCAGTCGGTACTGGAATGGTTGGTGTCGGCCCAATTGCAATATTAGACGGCAATGTAGTCAAGCCGGCAATATTGGCAACCCAATAAAATACGCCAAGCAGCACCAGAATCGTAAAGAACGTAAAAAAGGCGCTCGGCAACAAGCACGAACGGGTGCGTGGCGGCACAGCAGCCGGCATAACCTGAATGCGCTCGGTAGGACCGCCACGCTCTTGACGATACCGTTGAATCAGCTCGTCCGCAGGCAGACCAAGCAGCTGGGCATAGTTACGAATAAAACCACGGGCATATACATCGCCCGGTAACTGTTCAAGATCGCCTTCTTCAAGCGCTTGCAAATAGCGCGGCAAAATGCGGGTACTCGCCGCCGCCTGGGCGAGCGTTAGGCCCCGTGCCTCACGCGCTTCGCG
>JASKZZ010000449.1 GCA_030147335.1 Herpetosiphonaceae bacterium
TGCGTTCGTCGCAGCGATGCGAGATGCGCGCCACAACCAAGCGCAGCGCCGAGATCACGAGCGAGTGCGCGAATATACGTCCCTTTGCCGCAGGTGATTTCAAGCGTCAGAAGTGGCGACTGCCAAGCTTGGACCTCGATCCGATCAATTTCAACCGGACGCGCTGCTAGCTCAACTGTCTCGCCTTTGCGTGCAAGGTCGTACATGCGCCGTCCATCGACCTGGATCGCCGAATACATTGGTGGTACCTGCTGGATCGTGCCGATAAACGGCTGTACCGCCTGGACAATATCCTGCTGCGTGAGCGCTGGAACCGGACGCTCGGCAATAATCTCGCCCTCAGCATCGTCGGTGCTGGTAACGGCTCCAAGCCGGATCACACCGACATAGCCTTTTCTGCCATCAACAAGGTAACTGACAAGCTTGGTGGCCTCGCCCAGCGCAATCGGCAGTACGCCCGTCGCCGCCGGATCAAGCGTTCCACCATGGCCAACGCGGCGCTGCCCAGCCACGCGTCGAAGCTTCGCGACAACGTCGTGCGAGGTCATGCCGGGCGGCTTATCAATGTTGAGGTAACCGTGATACATGTGTTGAGAACCCAGAACTGAGAATCGGGAATCTGAAAGCTCAATCCTCAAGCCTGAGTTTGTTACTCGTTGGCCTGGGATGAGCTGCGGCCTCGCGCTTGTTGCAGGACCACGTCGGTTTCTTGCAATACTTCAAGCTGGTCGATCCGTGATTCGGTAGTGTGTCGCCAGCGAATAGCGTCCAACTCGGATCGCCGCACGCGATACAACAATTCTTCCAACATTCGCCGGTTTCCGCCGATACGATCAGCGACAAGGCCAATCAGAAATACAATAAAGCCCAGTACTAAGAAGCCTGTGCCGAGCGTGAGCGACTGCAAGTTTTCGGCTTCAAAGCCAAAGTAGCGGCGGCCAATAAAAACATAGGCGGCGCGAAGCAAAAACGCGATGCCTAAAAACAAGAACGGCGCGGCAATGTACGAGAAGGTTTTGAGCGGCTCATATGTCGCATACGTCCGAACAATGGTTGACGCCTGGCGCTTCACAAAGTTCCAGTTGCCGGTGTGAAGCCGAGATGGCCTGGTCTGGTTGGTTCTGATCGGAACATGCGCTACGGTTAAGCGGCGCTTGCCAGCCTGAATCAGATTTTCAACCGTGTAGGAAAAATCGGTCGTCACAAAGATGCGCAGCGCCGCCTCGCGTGATAATGCGCGAAATCCACTGACGCTGTCGGGCACTTCGGTATTGGACGCTCGCCGCACAACCCAGCTGCCTACGCGCTGCAATACTCGCTTTTGCGTCGAAAAGTGCTCAAGCGTATGCGTTTGGCGGTCGCCGATGACGATGTCGGCGCGATGCTCAAGAATGGGCGCGACCAACGCCGGAATTTGGTCGCCCGGATATTGATTGTCGGCGTCGGTGTTAACGATAATGTCCGCGCCAAGCCGTAACGCGGCGTCAATACCGGTTTGGAAAGCAGCGGCCAATCCCTTGTTGCTGGTGTGCTGGACGATGTGGTGCGCTCCCAGCGCCTCGGCAACTTCAACGGTGCGATCAGTTGAGCCGTCGTCGATCACCAGGATCTCGATCTGATCCACGCCGGGAATGGCACGCGGCAAATCCCGAAACACGCTCGGCAGCGTTTCTTCCTCATTGAATGCTGGGATTTGAATAATTAATTTCATGTAGTCGGCCACACATCTTCCGCAACTAACCACTGACCAGGATCGCGACGAATATATGCTTGCATAATATAGGCGATTTTTTGCGTCCCGTCACGTATATCGTCCTGAAGCGATGCTGAGCGCTTCCATTGAAGTGGTGGATCGAAGCGGACATACGAGCGATTATCCGCCATACGCTGTGTGTAGGCCGTCAATAATGGCGCTCCCGTTCGCAGCGCGAGTGTGGCGGGACCGTTAGGGATCGGGGTTGGATGGCCGAAGAACTGGACGATCTGCGCATTCTCGCCAATAGCGCGATCGCCCGCCAGCAGCACTATCTGATTTTGGCGCAGCGCCCGTAACACAGCACGGCCAACGTGCGGTCCCAGCGGCTCAATATCAACGCCCGCAGTTTTGCGCAGGCTATTCATGACCTCATGCACATGCGGATCGTTCATCTGCTCGACGACCAACAATACTCGTGTGTTGAAGCGCTGGATCATCGGCGCGAAGATCACGGTGTAGTTGCCAGCATGGAGTGCCACCATAATCAATCCACGACCGCGAGCCAGGGCACGCTCAACATGCTCGTCTCCTTCGGAAACCGTATACTGTACAAGCTGCTCGGGCGAGAGGGTATGAAAGCGAAACAGATCGAAGTAGTTTTTGCAGATGCCAATTATGGCACGCCGGGCATGGACCGATCGCTGGTGTTCGGTAGCATGGGGCAGAATAACGCGAAGATTGCGCCGCACACGCCGGTAGGCGGGCAACCATGGTCCAATCGTGGAGCCGAGCAACCAACCGACAGCGTAGCCAAGGGTTGGCGGTACATGCGGCACGATCTTGATCAGTGCGCGATACAAAGCGGCAAGATACATGGTTAAAACACGTATGTGGGAACGTATTTGCTACGTTCCCACATACGTTCCATTTTCAACTAAGCGTGTTCGTCGCCGCGAATAAAGCCCTCGGTTTTGGTGCGGGCCTCGTTGTCGGTGAACTGCTTGGGTGGCGTTTTCATGAAGTAGCTGGACGGGCTATAGAGCGCGCCGCCAATGCCGCGATCAAGTGCCAGCTTGGCGCAGCGGATAGCGTCAATCACGACACCCGCCGAGTTGGGCGAGTCCCAAACCTCGATCTTGCATTCAAGATTAAGCGGCACGTTGCCGAAGGTTGTGCCTTCCATGCGGATATAGCACCACTTGCGGTCGGTAAGCCAGGGCACGTAGTCACTCGGCCCGACGTGCGCGTTGTCGTTGGAGATCGGATAGTCGAGCTGACTGGTGACGGCGTTGGTCTTGGAGATTTTCTTCGACTCAAGCCGCTCGCGCTCCAGCATGTTCATAAAGTCGGTGTTGCCGCCGAAGTTGAGCTGGTAGGTGCGGTCCAGCCGCACGCCTCGCTCACGGAACAGATTGGTCAGCACGCGATGGGTGATCGTCGCGCCCACCTGCGACTTGATGTCGTCGCCAATGATGGGCAGGCCGCGATCCTCGAACCGCTTGCGCCAGTAATCCTGCGAGGCAATAAAGACCGGCACGCAGTTGATAAACGCGCAACCGGCTTCCAAAATCTGCTCGACATACCATTTGGTCGCCATCTCCGAACCGACCGGCAGGTACGAGATTACAACGTCGGTTTGAGTTGCTTTGAGAATGCCAACAATGTCGTCCGTCGCTCCCGGCGCTTTGGTGATGACCTCGCTCAAATACTTGCCGATGCCGTCATGCGTCATGCCGCGATGCACTTTGACGCCGGTGTAGGGCACGTCGGAGAACTTGTACGTGTTGTTGGGCTCGGCGAAAATCGCCTCGCACAAGTCTTTGCCGACTTTGGTGATGTTGATATCGAAGGCCGCGGAAAATTCGATGTCTCGAATATGGTAGCCGCCGAGGTTGACGTGCATCAAGCCAGGCACAAAATCGTCCTCGCTGGCGTTTTTGTAAAACTCAATGCCCTGCACCAACGAGGACGCACAGTTGCCAACTCCGATAATGGCAACGCGAATTTTTTTGTCGCTCACTGCTGTCAAATGCTCCTGTTTGTTGAGCGTATAGAATAGCTGCGGTTGCAAATACCGCCCTCAAAGTATTGTACTCTAATCTGACTCACGCGCAAAATGCTACATCATGGGGGCAGTTTGCAGCGTATGGAGCATGTCAAGCGGCTGGCCGCGCGTGGTATAATAGCGCTGTTTGCGGGCGTAGCTCAATGGATAGAGCAACGGTCTTCTAAACCGTAGGTTGTGGGTTCGATCCCCGCCGTCCGCGCCACAACGCCCTTCCAGCTACCTGGAAGGGCGTTTGTTGTATTTTATTAAGTGTGTTGGCGTTTGGCGCTACTGTTCGAGGGCGTTATACAGCTCGTCCAGCGTGGGATGACTGTAGATTGGCGATGCGATATGGGCATAGCGCAGCGTTCCATCACCGCCGATTACGAACGTGCCGCTGAGCTGCCTGAGCGAACTGCCGTCGGCTCCCGTCAGCGCGCGTACATGCTCGCCCATCCCTGGTAAGGTCCCCTTCATTGCGGCTCCGGCCATGTGCAGCATCACCTTTGGCCCGATCGTTTGCTGAGCCGATCCATCGGTCAATCCATATGCCCGAAACGAGTCGCGAGATGAGTCGGACAGCACCGGGAATGGGATGCGAAACGTGCCGGCAAAGTGCGCGGCCTGCGACGGATGGCCCTGCGCGATGGCAACAACTCCAGCGCCCCGCTCGGTAATATCGGCATAGGCCGTACGTAAGGTGGTGATCCATTGGCGGCAGAACTGGCAGCCATAATGTCGTAGAAACGCAACGATTAGCGGCTGCGCGCTCCAGTATGTTTGTAGGGATACGGCAGCGCCGTCGGGCTTGTACAAATTAACATCGGGGGCTGTCTGCCCGAGCGCGAGCATCATGGTGAGTATCCTTTGGACGAAGGCTGAGAAGCATACGTCTGCGAGTCTAACATGGATCGGTGCTGATACAGCGGCGAAATGTTGTTCCTTCATCCCGAAGGCGACATTAAGATTGGGCTAGTGGTGATTGGGACGCTGTTGTGCTAGCTCAGGGGCGTGACGTTGATGATCTTGCTGTTCCTGCCGTCGCTTGCACAAACTGCCCGTAGTTGCTTGACAGCAACAGCGCCTGTGCGTATCGTGCAAGCATGATCTCATTTTGTCAGCAGTGCGCAGCGCCGATGGAACAGCGCTCCTTCGAGGGCAAGCCGCGCCCCACC
>JASKZZ010000455.1 GCA_030147335.1 Herpetosiphonaceae bacterium
TGGTCGTCCGCGTCGATAAAGCTTTCGGGATCTTGTTTCGCCAATTGTCCAAGATACATTTCCACCAGCCGACGCACACGAGCCATCGTGCCGTAATCGACATTTCCATCTTGCACAAACCGTCGCAGCAACGCTGTCCACTCGCTATGCTGGAACCGACCCGCGCCCACTCCAGTGCGCAGAGGGCCGATGCGAGGGCGCTTGCCAGCAATCATGCCGGTGGCCACGACCATGCCTTCCATCGCTGCTGATTGCCAACCTCCACCCATTATTGTCGCGCCTCCGTGCATTTCCGTAGCGCTATGAATTGTGACGATCTCTTGCCAGTCTGTCAACAACGGGTCTTTCGTTAAGCCGAAGCCGTGGCCTATTTTATGAAATGAATGTGCTAGGATATGCTCAAGAAAACGAGTGTCAAAATTATGAGGCTGGTATGCAGGAATTAGTTATTTGTGGTGGTCCTGGCAAATTTTTAACGGAGTTTGGTCCGCAAGATATTAGTGAACTCCGCGAAAATCGTGGTCTGACGATGTGGCTAGATTTAACATCGCCAACCGAAACCGAACTTGAGTTGCTGCGTGAAGAGTTTGGCTTTCACCCATTGGCACTAGAAGATGCAATTCGCGAAAATCAGCGCCCCAAAGTCGATAGCTATGATGGATATTATTTTGTTGTCTTTTACTGTATCGACATGGATGAGCAATCGAATGATTTGTGTACTACGCCCATAAATATGTTTATTGGTCCAAATTATCTTGTAACCATTCACTCGGAGCCAATCACCCAAATTCTTGAAACAGTGAAGCGTTGGCAAGCGCCGGACTCGCCGCTTGAGCAGGATGTCGGCTCGCTCGTCTATGCGCTGCTTGACGCCATTGTAGATGATTATTTTCCAGTGATGGATCAGGTGGCCGAGCGCGTTGACGAGCTGGAAGATACCATTTTCGAAAAGTTTGATGAAAGCGCACTCCAGGATATATTCCAACTTAAAAAAAGTTTACTGCAACTGCGTCGCATTGTTGCCCCGGAGCGCGATGTGCTCAATGTGATGCTGCGTCGCACCATCCCGGTCTTCGACAGCAACGATATTACCTATCTGCAAGATGTTTATGATCATATTGTCCGAACAACCGACGCGATCGATACATATCGTGATCTGTTGTCGAGTGCTCTGGATAGCTTTTTGTCGGTTCAGTCAAACCGCTTAAACCTGGTAGTCAAGGCGCTTACAGTGACGTCGATTGTGTTGATGTCGGTAACGCTGGTTGCCGGTATCTACGGCATGAACTTCGAATATATGCCGGAGCTTCAATGGCGCTACGGCTATGCCTGGGCGCTCGGACTGATGGTTGCAATTGCTGCCGGCTTGATCGCGTTTTTTCGTCGAATTAAGTGGTTGTAGCCTGATTGCGATACGTTGTTGCGTGAGTACAGGTTAGCGTGCTGCAAAGTAGCCCATACTTAAAGCAATTGTTGCAAGACCGTATAATGTGAGCGATCCCATGACATCGGTGAAGGTGGTAACAATAACGCCGGAAGCAAGCGCGGGGTCAACTTTGCAAAACCGCAGACCAAACGGGACAATTGTGCCCATCAGCGCCGCCACAATCAGGTTGAGCAAGATTGCGCCGCCGGCTACAACGCCAATGACCGCGCTGCCTTCCCACAACAAGCCAAGCAATCCGACGCAAAGACCAAAAATAATGCCGTTGAAAACGCCAATCGTAGCTTCGCGCGTAAGTGTTCGCCAGCTATCACGCAGGCTAATTTCGCCAAGCGCAAGTGATCGAACAATGAGCGTCAACGTTTGAATACCGGCATTGCCGCTTTGACCGTTGATGATAGGCGCGAAGGCCGCAACCCACGGTAACACCTGGGTTGTACCCTCAAAGCGGCTGACCACGAACGCAGCAAGCATGGCAGTAGGTAGGTTGATAAACAGCCATGTCAGACGACGACGCGACGAGCGAAAAACACTGTCGTACACATCTTCGTCGGCATCAAGGTTGGCTAGATGGTAAATATCCTCGGTTGCTTCTTCTTCCACAACGTCGAACAAATCGTCGGCGGTGACGACGCCGACCAGCTTGCGGTCGTCATCCACAATCGGCAGCGCCAGCAAATCATAACGAGCAAGCAGTCGCGCGCATTCTTCCTGGTCGGTGTCTACGTCGGCGGTAATCACATCCTCCCGCATGATATCGCCCAACCGCTGCAATGGGTCGGCAACGACCAGCTGACGCAGTGAAACAACGCCGCTGAGACGGTCGGCTGCATCGGTCACGAACAGGTAATAGCTGGTTTCCTCATCGGGCTTGTGGCGGCGGAGAAACTCAATTGACTGCTGTACCGTCATCGACTGACGAAACGTGATGACATGCGGGATCATCAAGCCGCCCGCGCTGTCTTCTTCATGTTCCATCAACTCGCGGACCTCGTCTTCCTGGTCCATTTCGAGCAGCGCGGCCTCGGCCTTGGTTTCATCAAGCTCGCCAAGAACGTCGGCGGCATCATCGGGCGCCATCTCGTCAAGCAGCTCCGACAATGATTCGAGGTTGAGGCGGCTGGCAACGTCGGCGCGCTCGTCGTCGTCCAGCTCGATCAGTACCTCGGCGCCAATCTCCGGCTCAAGCTCCTCGACAACGTCGGCACGCTCCTGCGGCTCCATCTCCTCCAGGACATCCGCGCCATCGGCAGGATGCAGCGCCGAAACAACGTCGGCAGCCTCGGTTGGACGCAGGCCAGCGATAAGGTCCGCGGCTTCTTCGACTCTTCCCTTGGCTAATAAGGCCCGAACTTGATCAAGGAGTAGGTCCAATTCCTGAACTGGTGGCATGGCTCACCTCCTCACAGGCTTAAGACACACAAATGGGCGGGACTAGCCCGCCCGTGCGCATGAGTGCCAATGCCTGCGGTTCGACTAGCCCTGCCGCATTCGTATGCGGTTACGAGAATGTTCGTCTGCGTTCATATCTACCATCCATTGTACTGGAGGCGGTATATCATAGCAAGCCGTAGCCGAACAACGGAACATGTGTTTGTGGCGTATTTCTTGCACGCTGACGAGCTACAGTGAATGTTGGAATGGAGGCGTGTATGAAACAATTACCCTCAGCACTCAATACCGTTAAAAACTTGCTCCAAGGGAAAGGTTTAGTTTCGCATCCGATTCATGTAGCGATTAACCACGTGCCGCTTGGCCTTTGGGAAGGCGCGGTTATCTTTGATCTGATGTCGCGACGTCGGAAATGGCGCAAGTTTGGCGATGCGGGCTATTATCTTAATCTATTCGGTATTTTCTCGGCAGTGCCGGTTGCGGCGACAGGAGTGGCCGAGTGGTGGGATATTCCGACCGATCATCCTGGGTGGAAGGTTGCAACAAGCCATGCCGCGCTCAATGATATTGCGCTTGGCCTGTCACTGTACAACTGGTATACCCGTCGTAACCGCCGCAATCATATGCCGGATACAACTAATCTTTGGGTTGATGGCGCGATGGTCGCAATTCTTGGGGTGTCTGGCTATCTTGGCGGCGTGATTGCACATGAGTATGGCTACGGAACACATCGGCAGGGAACTTCGATTGAAAAAGAACACGAGTCTTTGGTCGGGCCGCAGGAGCAAATTTCGCATCCGAAGACGATTATGACCGATGTTGCATCGAATGAGGGCAGTATTGATAGCTGGGCTGGTGTTTCCAGCGACGAGGTGCGCGAACGAGATGACGCAGTTGAAACAACATTTCTCCAGCCCGGCGATGGTCGCGAAGTTGGCGGGACAGGCATCTAGCTGATTCGTACGTCGAGTTGTACTTCGGGCTTCGTCCTCGGTGACGAAGCCTTTTTGCTGCACGATGTTGCTTATCTTGATGAAGTTGACATAATTTTTTGACAGGGTTGAAGCGTGAATGGTACAGTGCTACAGCTAGCAGACGGGGCTGGCACTTGAGCAGAAGGAAATAATTGTATGTCCACGGAAGGAGTGCACGTAGCTAGCGCAGCGCCGCAGCTACCACCTCCCGATGCTGCTCCCTTACCAATGGGAGACGTCGGGAGCATCACGGCTAGCGCAACAATGCCACGCTGGGTACGATTCGATACCATTATCTTGCTGGTTGCTATTGTATCCGCGCTCAGCTTATATGTGTTTCGGTTGGACCAGCCTAATCAGTATATTTACGACGAACTCTACCATGCATACACGGCTGCAAAGCTAGCGGAAGGCAGTCGCGCGCCCTATGATCCTTTTGCGAAAGTTCCAGAAGCAGATAAAGAACGTGGCAAAGTGGCGCACGTGTGGGATCATCCTGCGTTTGCGAAACTACCGATGCAAGCAGGGATTAAGCTCTTCGGCGACAAGCCATTTGGCTGGCGGATCGCGAATGCACTTTTCGGCGCGCTAGGAATCGGCATCTTTTTTGCACTGGGCCGCACCCTGTTCAACCGTGAAGTCGCCTTGTACGCAACTGCGCTGTTGCTGCTCGACGGCCTGTGGTTTGTGGAGTCGCGGCTTGCACTCAACGACATTTATCTCGTCTGCTTTTTGCTGCTGGGGTATCTCCCGTTCGGGTTGTATCTCAAAAGTTCGCCGGAACGACGCTGGCGTTTTTT
>JASKZZ010000540.1 GCA_030147335.1 Herpetosiphonaceae bacterium
CACCCAGAGCCGTTACCGTAACGGGTTTGGCAACTGCCAACATTGCTCTGACACTGCGAAAGGTTGTTTCTAAGTCAGTGAAGCATTATCTTCGATGTACAGCTGCGCAGAGAGTCGGAAGTATAATCACCAGTAGCGTTAGTTGATGTTGTCTCGAGGATGTAGGTCATTCGTCAGTAAATTAATGGTACGAAGTCCCACGTTTTTGTTCTTCGTGCCACTACTGTTTTCTCAATAATGTTGAATCTGCCCAGTGGATGCTCTGCGCTCGAAATCTACTTTGCCTACGGTTACCGAGCAGCGAACCATGCTCGTACCGGGCAATGATCGCTGCCATACAGCTTGCAATCAGGGGTAACGCTGAGCGGTGCAAGATGCGAGCTGCTGAGAATATAGTCGATACGCAGAAGGCCGAACGGAAGCCAGTCAATTCGTGGATGACGCCAGGTGTGACCCGGCCCGTGGCCCACAAGCGCGTGGCTGTCCTGCAAGTTCGCAGTGAGCATCCGGTACATCGGCTCTCGCTCGGTGATGTTGAAATCTCCCAGTACAATCAGCGGTTCGTCGCGCGCCAATAGTTGATTAATAAGTGAGCGTATCTCAGTAATTTGCGCGTCGCGACCACTCGTATCGTACAGGTGAGGCAGCCCAAACTTTCCTCGTGATGGATGACCGTTGACCACGTGAAGCTCTTGATTACCAAGATTGAGACGCGCCCAAATTAACGAAGGCGACAGCGTGACGCGTTGCTCAAGAATCGGGTAGCGACTAAGCAACCCCATTCCACGAACGCCCTGCGTTGGCTCAAGAATTTGATACGGGTACTGCTGCTTAAGCTCCGCGCTTTTGGCTATGGCACGCGCTTGCGGGACCGTTAACTCTTGAAGCCCGACTACATCGGCAGAGCTATTTGCTATTACCGCAAGGATGGTATCAAGCTGCCGATTGTTGAGTTCAAGATTCCAGGTTAGAGTGGTTATGGTTGCACTAGTATGCCCTGGTGTAGTTGGTAACGAAATCAACGTCGATCCAAAGCGACCACCGAACACCATTCCACACACCGCAAGCAGAAGCATCAAGGTGCTTGCAGGTCGTCGCGCGGCGATAGGAAGCACTGCTGCTAATGGTAGGAAGAGATATGGCGCGAAGATCTGGCTAAGCGCTAGTGGTCCGCTTCCCTGTGGGAATACAACGTGTAGTGCCGATAGTGCAAGCAAACCACCGGCATACCCTGCTGCAAGCTTACTCAACCACGCGGGAACCGTAGCCAAAGCCTCACCTTTCATCTGCCTAATTAACCTCGAACGTGCCTTGCAACAAGCAATGATCACCGCCGCGAGGCGTGCAATCAGTAGCGATACGGGTAGGACGAACGTGTTGACTGCTAAGCATATAGTCAATCCGGATTGCGGCGATGTTGCGGTTCATAAGCGGCGCCGGCCGCCATGAATGTCCTGTGCCAAATCCAACGTCGGCATGCGCATCATGCATTCCCGCGCGCAGCTCATGGTACGCCGGTTCGCGCTCCGTCAGATTGAAATCACCGAGAATGAGAACATGCTCACCACGTGCCAGCATTGGTTCAATGAATGAGCGCACAAACGCAACTTCCTCATCACGAATGGTTGGATCAAAGCCATTCAGCAGTAGCGAGTTGCCCGCGAAGGTAACGTGTCCGGGCCGTGGATGGGCGTTAACAACCGTGATTGTGCGATTGTCGCCAATGTCGAGTCGCGCCCACAGAACGGGAAATGAATGTGGATGCTGTGGACTTACGATCTGGCCCTGTTCCAGCATCGGATACGCGCTCAAAATGCCCATGCCATCCGCGCCGCCAGGAACGACAATCCGGTAGGGATACAGCTTTGTAAGCTCGGCATCGCCGACAAGCGCCTCGTGCTGTGCCCAGGTAAACTCCTGCAAAGCGACGATACCGGCTCGTGAATCTTTGAGTGTGCTTCGGATTGTCTCGGTTTGCGCATTATCCACATACACGTTCCAGCTTATTGCTTGCACGCGTGTTGCGTCGGGGGTTTCGAGTGGAGACGCTGAAACGACATTAGGCAGGAAGCGGATACAACATACGACGGCACAGACCGCAAGTACGAGTCGTAGCACGCGCGCCTGCTTGACCAGCGCAAACGGTAATACTGCCAGCAGTCCAAGAAAAAGATACGGCGCGAAGATTTGGGATAATGCCAGCAAACCTTGGCGCTGAGGCGCAATAACGTGTATCGCCGATAAAACAAGTACCGATAGTGGAACAAGTGTTACCAGGACGAGAATGATTTGTTCGAGACGCATACGAAAAGAAGGACGATCTGTATCGGCAGGACGTGATTGATGAACTGTTGTATCCAAAATCTTAATTATTTTCCTATAAAGGCACAGCAAAACGCTATACGAGTCGTACAGACACAGCTCAGAGTACCAAGCTTGCCCTGTCTGCACCATGATAACTAAGTTACGAGTACCTTATATCCATTGGCTACGGGTTGTCATGACCCATAATACTGTTACCAGTTATCCAAGCTTAAAAATACCAGCGGACCAATGGCCCACTGGTGTTTTTTTGTTGGGTGATACGGATTGTAGAATGCAACGGATCAATTCGGCGCGTGCTGTTGAATTCCGACCATAGACGAGGCGCGGCTTAGGCGTCCAACACTTCGCGCAGCGCTTGCTCGGCTACCTGTGGATTGGCCTGACCTTTGCTCGCCTTCATCACCTGACCAACCAAAAACTTGATCGCCTGTTGTTTGCCCGAGCGGTAGTCGCCGACGACTTTAGGGTTGGCCTCGACTGCCTGTTGTGCAAACTGGGTAATGGCTCCAGTATCGCTTATTTGCCGCAGTCCCTTAGCATCGACGATTGCGGTTGGGGTGCTACCAGTGCGGAAGCATTCTTCAAATACCAACTTAGCCGTCGGACCATTGATCGTGCCGCTCTTGATAAGTCCCAGCAGGTCGTTAATAAATACTGGCTGCATTCGCGCGGCAACGGCGCTAATCGCTTCACCGCTGTCGTTGAGCAGGCGGAACAGCTCACCGGTAACCCAGTTGCTGACCGATTTTGCGGAATGCTCCGGCGCGGCTTGCACTGCCATCTCGAAGTAGTCGGCGATGTCTCGCTCGGCTGTTAGCAGCGCAGCATCTTGTGCCGATAGTCCATACGCCTGCTCAAAACGCTGACGACGCGCGTCTGGCAGTTCCGGCAACGCTTCCCGCCGAGCGTCTGCCCAGTCTGCGGTAAGTGTTAGCGGCGGCAGGTCTGGGTCGGGAAAGTAGCGATAATCGTGAGCCAGTTCTTTTGAACGCTGCTCGACAGTAAT
>JASKZZ010000010.1 GCA_030147335.1 Herpetosiphonaceae bacterium
GACTCGCCACTCCACAGGCCCATCAAAATATCGAGACCCTCGTCAAGCTGCTGGGCACGTACTTTGGTGTCGGTCTCCTCGCCAAAGAAGCCAAAGTCCCATTGCACCGGATCGCCGATGCCAACACCCATCATCAATCGACCGTGTGACAAGCGATCAACTGTCACAGTTTCTCGCGCAAGCTTCCAAGGACGCCGACGAGGCAGTGGCGTGAGCATTGTGCCAAGAAGGATACGCTCAGTTTTAGCGGCAATAGCTCCAAGCGCTACCCAGGGATCGACCATGGGGTGGAAGCTGGGATCGAAGAACATATGATCCCAGATGAAGAACGCATCCCACCCGGCAGCTTCTGCGTCACGAGCCAGCTCGACCAGCACATCGGGATCGCCAAAATCGCCGAAGGGCGGTACATTCATGCCATATTTCATCGGATCGCTCCTTGTACGAAGCCAATCCACCCAGCTTACATCTGTAATGTGACAACTACCGCCACATTTTCTACGTTAATCATGGCGTTGACCAACTGATCCGCTCTGCTATAATCTGCCTACTCCAACTCGCTATAGATTGAAAGCGCATGGCAAACAACGAAGCACAATTGATCACTGATAGCCAGCGCGGGGATGTGCGCGCCTTCAATCTCCTCGTTGAGCAGTACCAGGTCCGGCTATACAACCTGTGCTATCGGATGCTTGGCGATCCTGAGTCGGCAGCCGATGTTACACAAGAAGCATTTATATCGGCGTATCGCAACATCAAGCGGTATCGCGGCGGCTCGTTTGCGGCATGGATTCTGCGCATTGCGACGAACGCCTGCTACGATCAACTGCGTGTGCGACAGCGCCGACCATCCTCGTCGATTGATGCGCTGTTGGATGACGAGGAGCACGCGCCGTATCAGTTTGAGGATCAGGGCGAGTCACCGGCTGACCGATCAATGCGCAACGAGCTTGCCGATGAGATTCAACGTGGATTGCAAGCGCTCGATGCCGATCAGCGTTTGGCCGTCATCATGAGTGACATTCAAGGCTATAGCTACGATGAGATCAGTGCGGCGACGGGATGGCCGCTGGGAACAGTAAAATCCCGTTTGAGTCGTGGCCGATCACAGCTGCGGGATGTGCTGCGGCAGGGGGAACTTTTACCGTCTCGTTACCGTCAATCATATGAGGAAGATTGATACAATAATTGGGAGTGGTTATGCGATAACGCATTGCCGCACGTAATAACGAGTACATGGAACGATTGATACATACACATAGTGACGATACAAGTGAGCTGCTGTCGGCCTACAGCGACGATGCAGTTGATGTTGTCGAGCGTCGCCGCGCCGAGGATTTTGCGCGAAGCTGTCCGGCCTGTGCGCAAGAGCTGCGTGAGCTGCGGCTGTTCAAACAGGTATTGCACGAGCTACCAAACGTGCAGCCACGTCGTTCGTTCACGATTGATCCTGCGACAGCACCGCGACCACGCTGGCTACTGTTTCCAACGCTGCGTTTTGCCTCGCTGGTTACGTCGCTGTTGCTGCTGATCGTGCTTGGTGTTGATGGATTAAGCTCGTTTGGTACAAGCCCGACTGCGAATAGTGAGATCGCAGCAAGAAGCTATGGTGTTGAGCAGGATAGTGGTGGAGCCGCAGCAGATGCACAAACCGGCGCAGCTGCAATGGCTCCTGAGTCAGCTGCCATGCCGCAAGCAGCACAAGCGCCTTCTGTTGCAATACCCTCGGCAGCAGCATCGACAGCGGCTGCGGAAGTGACCCAATCATCGGCAGGAAACGAAGCATCGTCAGCGGCAGCAGCGACGGGTGACACATCCGGCGCGGCAGGTGGTACGTCAGGCGCAGTTCCTGATCCTGCGCCAATGCCTTCGATGATGGTTCTGAATACGGATGCAGCAAGTGCCGCACAAAGCGCCGCGCCAAGCAACCCCGACGAAGAGCTGGCTGCGGAGGATACGATGTCTCAAGCTTTGATCGCGCCAACAGGAGCGGCAGCAGGTGGGACGGACGCAGAGCGCTTATTGCGAGCTAATCCGCCAGCTGGGATTGATACGGAAGGGTTTAATGGAGATGTTGAGCAAGCTACATCTGGTCCTTTGTCATCTTTCGATACGCTGTTGGTCGTCGAGTTGGTGCTGGGTATAACGGCCTTAGCATTTGGCATCGGCGCGTATATTGCGTGGCGACGACGGCTGTAGCAGGCATACCTTAGCTTCTTGGTGAGCGCCGTCAGCCCCGTGTCATTGCTCCTTGTTAGGCTGTGCGGTACAATGCCGAACGAATTGACGCGGCGTTAAAGCTGGAGCCTTGCTTGATTTCGTTTCGTAACCTACAACGTAAAATCGCGCTCTCAGCAGTGCTGGGGGCGCTTGTTATTGCCGTTCTGAGCTTGTTCACCGATGTGCGAACCGTTGGAACAAGTCTCGCGACGTTTCGTTGGTCGGCGCTGATTGCAATCATTGGTTGGACGGTAGTGAACTATGTGCTGCGCTGGCTAAAGTGGGATTATTACCTCCGGCGGCTGGGGATGGGCCACGGCGTGAGCTATGGCGATAGCGCGCTGTTATTTGTTTCTGGCATGGTGATGGCGGTAACTCCCGGCAAAGTCGGCGAAGTATTCAAGTCGTACTTGCTGAAGCGCGTCAATGGTACGCCAATTAGCGCCTCCGCGCCGATCGTGCTGGCCGAACGACTGACCGATGGCCTGGGCATGTTGCTGTTGATGGCGGTTGGCCTCAACCTGTACCCACCGGCACGGCCTTTGTTCTGGGTGCTTGTTGTTGTTGGTATCGCCGGTATCGCTGCGCTGCAATACCGACCACTTGCTTCCTGGCTGCTGGATCGGATGGAGGGAGCGCCGGTTCTGAAACGGTTTGGTCCGGCCGCCCGCAGCTTTTATGAATCGAGCTTTGCGCTGCTTTCGTGGCGATTGTTGCTGATCTCAACAGTGCTGAGCATCGTGTCGTGGGGCGGCGAGTGCATCGCGTTCTACTATGTGCTTACCGGCTTTGGCATTGAGCCAAGCCTTAATTTGTTGTTGATCGCGACGTTTGTGTTTGCAGCATCGACACTGTTTGGACTGGTTTCGTTTTTGCCGGGCGGTCTCGGCACATCCGAGGCCTCCAGTGTTGCGCTGTTGGTTGCGCTCATCCCCGGCATCAGCAGTGGTGTTGCTACCGCTGCGACGATCATGATCCGTTTTTGTACGTTGTGGTTTGGCGTTTCGTTGGGAGTTGTGGCATTGCTGTGGTTCGAGCGACGCTACCATGAGGTTGAGGACGAGCCGCGCGAGCTGCGGGCCGTCAATAAAGCACAGTAAAGTTTTATCCTATGCGTATCTTTCGAGTGATAGTTGCAGCCGTGGCCCTTGGCCTATCCGCGCTGCTGTTAGTAAGTTGTGGTCAACAAGAGCTGCTGAGTAATGTTGGAGCGTCAACAGACGTGATCTCGCCCAATGCTGACGGTGTAGCTGATGCGATGGCAATCAGCTACACGATTGGCACGCCAGCGAAGGTGACCGTGTTTGTTGAAGATCAGGCTGGCCAACGCTTCACGCTGCGTGAAAACACGCCGAGAGTTCCGTCATCGCAGCCTTATACTCTGGTGTTTGACGGGACGGTGCCTGGAGCTGAGCAAACCATTCAGCAGCAGGTGCTTCCTGATGGAACATATAGTTGGGTGCTGGAGGCGACAGCTGACGGCGGGAACGGGACGGCAGTACAGCGCGGCGATTTCCGGGTTGAGAATGCGGTGTCAACACCGCCAACAATCGAAGATTTGAGTGTCACGCCGGAGTTTTCGCCCAATGAAGACGCCGTTGACGATGTGGCGTACTTCTCGTACCGGCTGCCGGTCAGCGCAACTGTAAGCATTAACTTTGCGAACAGCCAGCAGGAGACAATCCCGTTTATCAGTGACTTGCCGGAAGGGCCGTACTTGCACAGCCATATCTGGGACGGCAAGCGACCCGATGGCTCGCTGGTACCAAGCGGCGCGTACACCTACACGATCACGGCCCGCGACGAAGTTGGTAATATCGTCGAGCAGCAGGGTCCAATCACTATCACCGATCCTGGCCGATCCCAGGCGCGCATCACGTTTTCGCATATCGCGCCAGTTGAGGTTGCGCTTGGCGGCACAATCACCGTCACAGCGCGCGTCAAAAACACAGGCGACGTAGCGATTCGGACGCAGGGTCCAGCTTCCGGCTTCGCGTACACGACCAACAACAGTTACTCATCGGTTGGTGAAGAGGCGGAATACGCCGAGAAGGGTGGCGGATTCTGGCGCTTGGGGATGGATTGGGGGAATGGTCGAGCGTATCCGTTCCGCTGGGCGCTTTCGTCACGTCCACCTGAGCAATGGGCCGAGCCGTTTCAGTTCGATTACCT
>JASKZZ010000042.1 GCA_030147335.1 Herpetosiphonaceae bacterium
GGGCATGGGCGTGTTATATCTTGTCGGCAACGTGTCCAAACACTGGAGCAGAGCCGAACAGCAGCGTCTTGCTGTGTGCGCTGCCGGGATACAGCTTGCGCTTGAACGGCTTGAAAGCAAGCATCAGATACAAACATTGAAGCGCAATACTCGTCTCCTTGATGCAGTTCGCATGGCTGTCGCACATACACTCGATCTGGATGTTGTGCTACGGCAAGTGGTCGAGCAAGTCGCCGAAACATACGGCTACTCATTGGTTAGTTTATATCTGGTTGATGCCGATAATCTTAATTGTAGCCATCAAGTTGGCTACGACAACGTTATCCAAAAGCTGTCGCTTTCCAATGGCATTATGGCACGAGCCATACGCGAGCGCCAAACCATATGGATCAGCGATATTGCGACAGAACCGGAGTTTGTTGCGGCTATCCCCGGCATTGTTTCCGAGATCGCTATCCCGCTTCAGTCAAATACCACAGTTTACGGCGTGCTGAACATTGAAGTGTCGACAGGGCAACAACTCAACGCAACAGATGTTGGGTTATTGGAGTCGGTTGGTGTCGAGATCAGTGTGGCGATCGAGCGCGCTTTGCTTTACACAGCTACCTATCGACAAGCGCAGCAGCTGGCGGTGATCGAACAGCTTCGCGCTGCCATAGCTTCACAGCTTGATGCTCAGCATGTTGGCGAAACAATTGTGCGTTCGCTGCAACAGGTTTTGCAATTTGAGTTCATCTCGTTATGGACGTTGCAAGATGATGGTTTGCACATTCGAGCCTATGTTGGCGCGTATGAGCATCCTTTTGCAAAGCTACCGATTGAGGATGGCTTGAATGGCCAGTGCGTGCGAACAATGGAGCCGTTATTTGTCGAGCAAGTTCATTCACAGCCGGGATATCTAAATGCTCATACCGATGTTGTTGCCGGTATGTACGTTCCTTTGCTGTATGGCTCAAAAGCGTTGGGAACGCTTTGCATTGAATCGCGCACGCCGTTATCCGTTCAAGATTTTGAAACAGTAATGGCGTTAAGTGAGCAGATCGCTGCGGCAGTTGAGCAAAGCTGCCGTTTTGAAACAGCTCGACGCGCGCAAGAGCGGGAAGCTTTTATAAGTCAGTTGCTGGCAATTACAAATAATGTTCAGCCTGACAGTTGGTTAGACGTATGGTCGGCGCTGGTGCAGCGATTAGGCATGTTGCTTGGGGTAGAGCATTGTGTATTTAGTCTCTTCGATCAAGAACAGCCGCGTCGGCTGGTTACTTGGAGCCTCGAACAACCCCAAAGACTGGCAGACGCGCTTCAAGCATTGGCAGTGGAAGCAGTTGATCAACACAGTATTGATGCTTTAGCATCGGGACACCGCTTTTATATCACAGATCTCGCTGCTGGTGTACAGCCGGTATCGTACTTACGGCACGTACTGCTCGACAACGGCGTGCGCGCGCTTGCTGCAGTGCCGGTGCTGGTTGAAGGGCAAGTTACGGCGGCAATTGTCGTCATGGATAGCTCGGTCCACTCTTGGAAAGCTGAGGACATGGCGCTGCTTGAAGACGTGGCACAACACCTTGCAGTAGCGCTCAGGCAAGCCCACCTGCGAAGCCAGGAGGTGCAGCGACGCCAGGAGCTGGAGATTGTGTATCAGATCGCCATTGAAATCAACGGTCACCATGATCTGCAAGCAGTCCTCAAAACCATTGTTGATCGCGCTTGCATGATGCTCAACGCCGACAGCGCGACGCTATATCTGCTAACACCGCATGGCAAGGAAGCCGAGCTGCGAGTGGGCGTGAATATTCCCCCTGAGCTAATTGGTACGCGGGTGCCGACAGACGCGGGTATGGTAGGACGAGCCATGCAAAACAAGCGGAGCATGCGTATCACTAACTATCGACAATGGCTCCAGCGCGATCAATCGTTCGATTTCGCCGATTTCGGCGCGGTGATTTCGGTGCCGTTGGTGGCCCGACAGCAGGTTGTGGGCGTGATCGTGATCGGGCATATTGGCGCGAGTAAGCAATTCCGTGACACAGATCAGCGGTTGATGGAGCTATTAGCGGCGCAAGCAGCGCAAGCAATCGAAACAACTCAATTGCTGGAACGAGTACAGCGCCGCACGGTTGAAATGGAGGCGCTGTATGCGAATGCACTTGCGCTCAGCGCTCAACAAGAACCGGAGCAACTGATGCGCAGCATTGTCGAGCGCGCGCAAACGTTGATGGGTGCCGAAAGTGTTGGCCTGCATTTAGTCGACCATGAGACCGGCGATCTCGTGCTGACAGTTGCGACAAATGGTTCACGACAACTGGTTGGTGCGCGGCTAGCAGTGGGTGAAGGCGTTGCCGGACGTGTCGCGCAGTCACGAGCCACGGTCATCCTTGATGATTATCAACAATGGGCGCATCAACCGTCGGTGTACGCGAACTTGCCGTGGCGAGCAATAATGGGTGTGCCGATGGTGAGCGGCGATACTGTTGTGGGCGTGCTTGCACTGGCGCATATAGCTGCGGACAAGCATTTTACCGCTGACGACCAACAGTTGATGGAGCTATTTGCAAGTCAGGGCGTGCAGGTGGTGGAACATGCCCGTCGCTTCGAGCGCGAACGTGTGCTGCGTGCTGATGCTGAAAATTCGTTGCAAGAGATGAAAGCGGTGCTGCATGAGCTGGAACATACAAACGAGCATATGGGACGCATCGAAAAGTTTCGGATGCTGGGCGAGCTAGCATCCGAGGTAGCGCATGACTTCAATAATGCGCTTGTCAGCATTCTTGGCAATACTCAGTTCCTGATGCTGGATGAGACAGATTCGGATCGTATGGATATGCTACGCTCCGTCGAGGCTGCAGCGCGTGACAGTGTTACCATGATCAAGCGGATTCAAGAGTTTAGCCGTTCGCAATCTGACGTGCATAAAGAACAAATTGATATTAATGTGCTGGTCAGGGATGCCGTTACGATGACCCAAAGCCGGTGGCGCGATCATGTTGAGCCGACAACGGTGCTGCATGCCAAACGCACGGTGCCGGGCAACTCAACCGAGCTACGGCGTGTATTGATGAATTTGATTGTTAATGCGCTGGATGCGATGCCGCACGGTGGTACGCTAACCATCAGTACATATGATGTTGGCACGATGCAGTGTATCGAAGTCCAAGATACCGGCACAGGTATGCTTGAGCATGTTCAAGCACGAGTGTTTGATCCATTCTTTACGACCAAGGCTGTTGGTATGGGCACGGGGCTTGGCCTTTCGATTTGCCAGCAGATTATTACACAACATGGCGGTAACATCTCGGTACGCAGCAAAGTTGGAACTGGAACTACGTTCATTATTCAGCTCCCCTCAGGCGAATCACTCCAGCACGACGGTGATGTTTTGGAACTGGCAACGCCCTCAACCGTACTTATTTGTGAGCCGGAACCGATGCTGCGCGCGGTGATAGAGCAATTTTTTGAACAGCAGTCATATGTTGTAACCGTTGCGGAGAACATGCTGGAGCTACAACACCTTCTTTCCAAGCAGCCTTGGGATGTGGTGATCGTGGATGCAAAACAGGTTCACGGGGAGGTGCTGAGGGACGTGACTCAGTCATATGTGGTTGTTCTGGCGCAGGGCGAATTGCCTGCGAGTTACGAGGGCGCAGATGTTGTGCTTAGAAAGCCGATTAATACTGAGCAGCTGCATCAAATACTGGTAGATATGCGTGTGCGGGTAACAGTTTCGCAATAAGCCGCTACCTGCTGTACGTTCCGAGCGTGTTTCTCCTCGTTTGGCCTGTGGAAAACTGGCGGAAATTTGAGCTACGCTTGCATCGCGTGGTACACTAATTCCGTTCCAAGGAGGCACTGCATGGCCGATGCACTTTCCATTCTGCGGCAGCAAGATCCCGTACTAGCGGAGGCGATTGCGAACGAGGCACGTCGCCAGCGCGAAGGAATCGAGCTGATCGCATCTGAAAATTATGTTAGCGAAGCCGTGCTTGAAGCACAAGGCTCAATCTTTACCAATAAATACGCAGAGGGCTATCCAGGCCGGCGCTACTACGGTGGCTGCCAGTATATGGACGTGGTTGAAACCTTGGCGATCGAGCGAGCCAAACAGCTATTTGGCGCTGAATTTGCTAATGTACAGCCGCATTCGGGTGCGCAGGCGAACATGGCAATCTACCTCGCAGCGCTCAAGCCCGGCGACCGTATTCTTGGGCTGAAACTCGATCAGGGTGGTCATCTGACACACGGACATCCGCTGAATTTTTCGGGCATGTATTTTGAAGTGCATGCGTATGGTGTGGAGCGCGATACTGAACGCATCAATTACGATGATCTTTTGCAAGTTGCAAAGCAGGTGCGTCCAAAGCTAATCACATCCGGCGCGTCGGCCTATCCCCGCATTATCGACTTTGAGCGCATGCGCGCGATTGCCGACGAAGTCGGCGCGCTGCTCTGGGCTGACATCGCGCATATTGCCGGGTTGGTTGCGGCGGGAATCCATCCGTCGCCAATTCCACACGCTCACTTTACAACCACAACCACACACAAAACCCTGCGTGGGCCACGTGGCGGTTTGATCCTTAGCTCAGCCGCAATCGCCGAAGAGTACAATTTGAACCGAGCAGTCTTTCCTGGCGTGCAGGGTGGGCCGCTGATGCATGTTGTTGCGGCCAAAGCGGCGGCGTTTGGTGAGGCGTTACAGCCGGAGTGGCAAGCATATCAACGACGCATTGTTGAAAATGCGGGAACGTTGGCTAAAGGGCTGGCGCAGCGCGGCATGCGTCTTGTATCGGGCGGTACCGAGAACCATTTGATGCTGATTGATCTTACACGCTCAGAAGGTGTTGAGGAGATCAGTGGCAAGAAGGCGGAACGGGTGCTCGACGAGGCAGCTATCACCGTTAATAAAAACGCGATTCCGTTTGATCCACGTAAGCCAATGATTACCAGCGGCATTCGTCTTGGCACGCCTGCCGTCACAAGTCGTGGATTCGGCCTGCCGGAAATGGAACGTATCGCCGGATGGGTCGTGGATGTGCTGCGCGAGGCTGACAATGCCGATCTGCACACGCGTATCGCCGACGAGGTTCGCGATATGTGCGCCGGGTTTCCAGTTCCCGGTCATGCGCGATATGCTGACGAAGGCACCGATGAAGTTCCGTTGGTGGTGACGCAAACTGAGCAGCCGGCAACGGTTCCGTCGCCATCCTAGTTTGTAGCCTTTTCGGGCACAGTTGCTCCGGTGCTGTGCCCATTTCTTTTTCAAGAAGTAGTCCTCAATTATTCCCAATTTATTACGTATCACACGCGCTGCATAAAATAGCAGGCGACGCCGTGGAGGTGAATATGCGCGACCATGATAGGTCCGTGGTAGCTGAGCCACTCGACGCGCCGCCGATTGATCACGCCCCCGCTCGGGAATCGTCAAAAAACAAAAGCCTGTTGCCGGTTTGGTTGCGCAAGGTGCTGATCGGAATCGTTGCGCTCTTCTTCTTCGTGCTGGCATTAGAGCTATTAAAAAAAGGCGCAAAACCACTTGGCCCGTTCTTAACCGGCACCCTGGGTATTGCCAACGCGACCAATACGTTAGGATTTGGCTGGCTTGTTGCGTATGGTGTGCTAAGCGGCTCTCCAGTTGCGGCGATTGCCTTGTCATTTTTCGACCAGCAGATCATTACTGATGTGCAAACATTTTCGATGATTACCGGCTCACGCCTAGGCGCATCGTTTATCGTGCTGTTTGTCGGCTTTTTGTATTATCTGCGCGGTCATCAACGGGGTGCAAGTATCGCGATTGGCGTGCTGTGTCTGATTGTCACCGCGTCAATTTATTTGCCGGCAATGGGCATTGGTTACTGGCTGCTGGTCGGCGGCTGGCTTAATTGGTTTCGACCCAGTGCTAGCTCACAGTTGACAGGTGTACTGGACGTGATTTACGATCCGTTTCTGCACTATGTCGATGTGTGGCTGGGAAGTGTACCGTGGCTCATCTTCTTTGTGGGTATCGGCGTGTTACTTGCCTCGTTCAGCCTACTTGACCGAGTGCTGCCCGAGATGAATGCCGAGCGGTCGGCATTTCAGCGGATTGGCCGGGTTGTGTATCGACCCCTGGCGATGTTTGCGCTGGGTATGGCCGTTACATCGGTAACGCTCTCGGTTTCGGTTTCGTTGTCGATCCTGGTCCCGCTTTCGGCTAAAGGTTTTATAAAGCGCGAGAACATGCTGCCCTACATCATGGGCGCAAACATTACAACATTTATTGACACGTTGTTCGCCGCACTAATTATGAGTGGTCCCGCCGCGTTTACGATTGTGCTTGTCGAGATGGTGAGCGTGGCGCTGATTTCGGTGATCGTGCTGATCCTGTTTTACCGCTTGTACGAACGTGCCGTAATCGCCTTGCTCGATCTCATTATGATCAACAATCGAACACTGGCAGTCTTTGTCGGTGTCATGCTCGTCACCCCGGTAGTGCTACTTTTTTGGCGCTAAGGAGAAGAACAAGGAACAGTCATCGCAAAACAAAGATCGGCAATGCTGATACTCTTGGTTTACTAGGCTGTTTTTGTCGCGATCTATGCTCAATCTCTTGATCTACATCGATAGCTCGGCGGCGAGTCACCAGGCGCTTGATTATATCGCGCCGGTTACGCGTGAAGGCGCCGTAACAGTAACACTGCTCACGGCTCAGAACGACGCAACTCGCGCCGCTGACCTGTATAGCCAGGCTGCTGGGAAGCTGGGAATCGTTGAGGTTCGACATGTGAATCGACCAGGCGCTCCGGATGCAGCACTTTGTGCTGAGGCGTCGGTGGCCAAATATGATCTTGCCGTATTTGGCCCAATGCGTGAGCGCTGGTCGCGCTGGATGAAGCTGGGCCAAAAATCGTCGCTGAGTGCTGAACTACCAATTTCTTCTCTGCTGGTTCGTGGTTCCGCGCAACAAATCTCGCGGGTATTGCTATGTGCGGGCGGTGATCAAACAATTATTGCTGATGCACGTTTGACCACGCGTATGGCGCAGCGTGCCGGAGCATCTGCAACGGTGCTGCATGTATTGTCGCAAATGCCGCTTATCTTTGGTGTGCGAACTCCGCAAGATCGCGCGCTTGAAGCCTTTACCGCGACGGGTGCTCCTGAGATCGACAACATGAATGCGGCGCTGGCCGTATTGCGCGAAGGTGGTGTGCAAGCCGAGATCAAAGTGCGAATTGGGCTGGTGATTGACGAAATTGTGGCAGAGCTTCAAGAAGGCCGCTACGATCTGCTGGTGATCGGCGCGCACCGATCACAAGGCCTGGTTGAGCGACTGCTGTTGGAAGACGTTACTGCTGACATTCTAGGCCATAGTCCAGTGCCCGTGTTGGTGGTCAAAACGGTTGAACTATAAGCTTCGTAAGTGGCGCTAGCTCCCCGCACAGCGCTGCAAAAAATCATGCTATAATCTGCTACCCTCTTCTCCCGCCCGGAGCGGCGGAGCCGCATACACGAAACGCCCTTGCAAGGAAGGAAGGTACCCTGGTGCAAGCTCTGCTGCGCGTATCCCGCATGATCGATACCCTCTCGGAAGCTATCGGTAAGTTGCTTAGCCTCGTTGTGATCGTGCTGGTTCTGCTTGGTGTGTTTAACGTCATTACTCGTTACATCGGCCCGTTCGTTGGTCGGAACCTGTACACTCAGGCTGCAGCCGAAACACAAAACTTTCTATTTTCGCTCACCTTCTTTCTTGGCTTTGCGTACTTATTGCAGCGTAACGGCAACGTGCGCGTCGATTTTTTGTACGGCAACTGGAGCGAAAAGCGCAAGGCGTTGGTTAACATGGTTGGCCATGTGTTGTTTCTGATTCCGTTCTGCGTTCTGGCGCTATATTTGGCAGTGCCAGTCGCGTTACGTACCTTTGGTAGTGGCGAAACAAGTGGCAATGCCGGTGGCCTGCGAATCTATCCGCTGTGGTTCATGTTCGTGTTCGGCCTAAGCTTATTGCTTCTCCAATCGTTGTCCGAGCTGATCAAGCACGCAGCTGTTCTATCTGGGACCACAACAATCGAAACTCTCGCAGCAGAGGAATATGTGCCCGAGCCAATCGAATAAACGCCGCTGCTCCCTAGTAATAGACATACTTCATCATCGCACGTAGGAGACGCTAATGAGTTACGAGTGGCTGGCGCTCATGATGTTCGTCGGGTTTTTCGGGCTATTGATAACTGGGTATCCCGTTGCCTTTTCTTTTGCAGGCACGGCGATCGTTTTTGGGTTGATCGGCCTCGCCCTGGATGCCTTTCCCCTTAATCTTTTGAATGCGCTGCCATCACGCTGGTACGGCACCATGACGGACGGTACCTTGCTCGCCATTCCGTTTTTTGTTTTTCTTGGGGCAATGTTAGAACGCTCCGGTTTAGCCGAAGACCTGCTGGAAACAGCAGGTATTTTATTTGGGCCGATTCGAGGCGGCCTTGCGCTTGCGGTGGTATTTGTCGGGACGCTGCTGGCAGCAACAACCGGCGTTGTGGCGGCGAGCGTGATTGCGATGGGCTTGATTACGCTGCCGATTATGCTCCGCTATGGCTATGATAAGCGGTTGGCGACTGGTGTGATTGCCTCATCGGGAACCCTTGCGCAAATGATTCCACCAAGCCTGGTGCTCGTGGTGTTAAGCGATCAAGTCGGCGTTTCGGTCGGCGATTTATTTGCTGGAGCACTAACTCCGGGCCTTATGCTGTCGGGCTTTTACGGGTTATACTGCCTTGGCATTGCCTATATCCGGCCTGAAATTGCACCCGCGCTGCCACTCGAGGCACGAACGGTACGTGGATTCCCGCTGCTGATGCGCGCTCTACGCGCCCTGTTTCCACCATTGGTGCTGATTGGACTGGTGCTTGGCAGTATTTTTGGTGGTTATGCGACGCCTACCGAAGCGGGCGCGGTTGGCGCGTTAGGCGCGACACTCCTCGCCTTGGCGAATCGAAGGTTAACATGGGCAACGATACGATCGTCGGCGGATACAACGGCTCGCACGACTGCATTGGTGATCGTGATCTTGTTTTGCTCAACCTTCTTTTCCCTGGTATTTGAAGGGCTGGGTGGTAGTGGATTAGTGCGACGATTGCTTACGAATTTACCAGGCGGCGTGATTACCTTTATTATCGTTGCCAACATCGTGGTGTTCTTGCTTGGCATTCCGCTTGAATTTATCGAGATCAGCTTTATCGTCTTTCCGCTCTTTGTGCCTGCCGCCCGTGATTTGGGTATTAATCTGGTCTGGTTTGCTGTGGTGATGTCGATCAACCTCCAAACGGCGTTTATCTCGCCGCCGGTAGGCTTTTCGTTGTTTTATCTGAGCAGTGTCTTGCCCAAAGGTGTTACCGCTTTGGATGTTAACCGGGGCGTGTTGCCGTTTATTGCAATTCAAGTGCTGGTGCTGCTGCTGGTTATTTTATTTCCCGACATTGTACTATGGCTGGTACAAGTTTCGCCCGGTAGCTAAGCAAAACGATGGCGCAACAACGCCCGTGCTGCATACAAGCAGCACGGGCGTTGTTCTTGATAATCTGTGTTTATTGGATTGTGCCGTAGATATACTGGCTAAGAGTTCCTTCGTTAATCTTGTTATAGCTGTAAACGGTCTGACGGAAAGCACGCCACTGTTCCAAAATTGACTTGAATGTAGCGTCGTTGGCGGAATACTCCTCGAATAGCTCGTTCGAGGCTCGTTCAGCAGCCTGTAAGATCTCTGGGCTGTATGCTCGAAGCTGAGTTCCCGCGCTGACCAAGCGTGTCAATGCCTCGCGATTCAATACTTCGTACTGCGACAACATATTGAGATTGACTTCGTAGGTAGCCGTGCGAAGGATTTCTTGGTATTGCGGCGGCAGTTTGTTCCATGCATCGAGGTTAACTTGTAGCTCAACGGTTGGACCCGGCTCCCACCATCCCGGATAATAGTAGAACTGTGCCACACGGTTAAAACCGAGTTTTTCGTCGTCATATGGCCCGACCCATTCGGTCGCGTCGATGACGCCGGTTTCCAATGCCTGATAGATTTCGCCACCAGGGATTTGCTGAGTAGAAACGCCCAGTTTCGCCATTACCGGCCCGCCTGTGCCTGCGATACGCATTTTCAAACCTTGCAGGTCGGCAACGGTGTTAACTTCACGCTTGAACCAACCACCCATCTGAGCGCCCGTGTTTCCCGCTGGGAATTGGATGATGTTGTACGTTTTGTAAAACTCACGAAGGACGTCAAGGCCACCGCCCTGGTATAGCCAGGCATTTTGCTGCTGTGCGTTTAGGCCGAAGGGCAGCGCGGAGCCGAATGCAAACGTCGGACTTTTACCGATATAGTAATAGCCGACTGTGTGGCCACATTCCACCGTGCCGTTTTGGACGTTGTCCAACACTTGAAGTGCAGGAAATAGTTCGCCGCCAGCGTACACACGAATGTTGAAGCGGTTGCCTGTGAGCGCTGCCACCCGGTCGCGCAGCACCGTAGCTCCGCCGTAGATCGTATCAAGCGAGGTGGGAAAGCTGGATGCCAGTCGCCATTCAACGGTAGGCAAGGAGCTGTCTTGTGCAACTGCCTGAGCCGCCTGGCTAGTAGCCGCTGCTGCGCTTGCTTGGGCCGAAGTAGCCGTTGTGGGAACGCCGACATTGCAACCGCTTAAGGTTGCGACTGCGGCACTACCTGTGACACCGATAGCGGCTTTGCGTAGAAACTCACGCCGTTTCATCTGCTGCTCCTGATTGTGATGGGAGATATAGGTGAAGCGATTATACAGTATGACTACGTAGTTGTGTATTATTGGTTTAAAGTCTAAAGCGAGTCATGGGTGAGACACAACGCCGTGCAGCAGGCTGCATCTGATCCGGTCTTTGCTCCGTATACTTATAATGACGAAGCTAACCAATGCGGAGTGTTTTGACCGCGTTGTTGGCGTCCCGAACCATGTGATTTCTGCTTGACAAGTTTTGCGAGCATCGCTTATGCTGAACGCGGTAGTTGAACAAGGAATAGGCGTCGGCCAATAGCGCGCAAAATGTTGTAGCGCTGTTTGCTGTCTTTGCGACTTATTCCTCAATAACGTTGCATGGTCTGCGTTCGATATGAGTTGAGGGTCTGTATCTTGCAACGCCGACATCGATAACATACGGGGCGAAACATCTCCCATTGTATAAAGGCGCGATTAGTCAAAGCCGCGTTGAATCATTCAAACGGCTTATAAGAATAGGATCATGGCAACAAAGAAGCACAAGCAGGAGCTATTGCCAGAGGAGCAGGCGGTGGACGCTACCAACTCAGGGGACACGTTGCTGCCGACGTCCATAGGCGCTGCTGCGCTTCCAGATCCAAAGATCGACGAGTTACCTGAGCCGTCACCTCAGGAACTGCAGCAGGTTGCGGCCGAGGAGGAGGATGAGTTCGATGTTGATGAGCTGCACGAGATGGTAGCAGCTACTGACGCAATCACTCGTTA
>JASKZZ010000074.1 GCA_030147335.1 Herpetosiphonaceae bacterium
GGATAGCGAAAATCCTCGATATTCGCCTCACTGTCTTCACGTAATGCTCGCTGGTAGAAAAATGAAACCAGATTTGTACCATGATGCTGCTGGATAAAATCAATGACTTGCTCAGGAAGCTTGTGTTCGCGTGCAAGCTTCGCGCCTTCACGCACATGATCGATAATAATTGTGGCACTGGTTCGAGCATCAAGATTATCATGCACGTTGGAGCGTTCATGCTGATTGTCGGTGAAGAAGTATGGCCGCAGCATTTTGCCGACATCATGATAATACGCACCCACACGTGCCAGCAGTGGGTCCGCACCAATATCTTCTGCCGCAACTTCTGCTAAATTCGAGACCACGATGCTATGATGATACGTTCCCGGGGCTTCGCGCATGAGCCGATGCAGCAGCGGCTGATTTGGATGTGCTAGCTCCATCAGTTGCAGTGGTGTAACCACGTTTGCCGCGCGGCCAAGTAAATGGTACGTACCCAGCGCAAATACGCTTGAGCCGACACCATTAAGCAGGCTAAATGTCAGGATATTGATCCAGGTCGGCCAGTCGTTCAAGCGATCAAGCCAAAAGGCCATCGCGCCTAGCGCAGTCAATGCGGCGACGACTAACCCAACGCCAACAAATGATACACTGCGAACGGCGCGTTGCGCGAGAAAAGCTCCCGCTGCGCTTCCAAGCACCAGAGTAAACGTAAGACCAACGCCTTGATCGGTTTGTATTCCAATCAATGGCGCAATCGTTAAGCTCGCCAGCAGGCCAACCCGACCATCAAACAAGACCGTCAGCAAGATTGCCAGCGCAGCTAGCGGAAAGGCATATGGCACTGACTCCCACACCGGCACAACCAGCCGAGCAGCCAGTAGCATCACGCCCATCATCAGACCAATCACTGCTAATCCACGTCGATTTGTCGCAATATCTGGCTGATAACGATACAAATAGGTTGCGAATAACCAGGCCGCCAGCAGCCCCAGCAGCACTTTTTGCACAATCGCGACAGCGCCGCCAATGCCAAACACAAGGCCAAGCTTTTCCAGCTTTTCGTGCTTTTCATCGGTGACCAGATCACCTTCGCGTACAATGTTCTCACCTTTGAAAATCCGCACCTGAATTGGCTTTACCGCAGCCCGCGCCGCAGCCCGCCGCAGTTCGGTCGCTTCCTGATCAACGGTGCGATTCGCGCGCAAAAACGCATTAACGAACCAAAGCACAAGCTCGCGCTCTTCGTCATTGAGCGCTGTGGATACGCGCTTATATGGCAATTCACGCTCACGAATAAACTGTAGCTCAGCATCGGACAAGCCGTTACTACGGTTTTGCCAAATTTCATCATACAGCCGGCGTGCTTCATCAGTAACAACCTGCCATTTGTCGTCGGGTAGTTCAGCAATCTGCGTTGCAACATCTGAAGCAAGCGGTATTGTAGGAATACTGCTGATTGCGCGTGCGCGAGGTTGTAACGCAAGCCCATCGTCGCTGCGAATACGTGCGATATTTTGGAATGTACGCTGTAGCTCGTCCCGCTGGCGCCGTTGTAAGTCGTCATCAACGATCGGCTGCACATTATCCGGCGCGTTTTCGGCAATCTCGCGCGCCTTACGAGTAGCTACCTCGCTTTCAAAAGTGAGCGGTCGCGGCGCGTTAATGGTGACCGGGCTAGGAGCGCCCTTTGTAATTGCTGCGGCAGCCGAAAGCGGCACTGCAAGGACGACGCCAAGTAACAAGCCAAGCAGCCCTCCGAAGCCGATCAGCGTGAAGATCGGGCTACCGTTGGAACTGAGGTGTCCTCCGGATACCGGTTGCAGCTGACGACGTTTCGTCTGGAACCAACGCTGGAAAGAACGATTGAATTTTGCAAATCGGGCGGGACGCTTCATTGCACGCCATGATCCACGGTTGGACACAATACGCGACCTCGGTAGGTAGGCTAGGCCAGTAGTTCCTGGACCAACTGATTGAGTACCCGTCCCTCGGCGCGATCCTTGTAGCGGCCCATGACAACCGGCATTACCTTCTTAAGATCAGCCTTGGTTGTTGCCCCAACCTCGGTAATAATGCCCTGGATCAGCGGTCGTAGCTCCTCAGCGCTCATCTGCTGCGGCATATACGCCTTTAACACTGCCATCTCGGCATCTTCATCAGCAGCTGCGTCTTCGCGACCAACCTTGCGATACGCCTCGGCAGCATCTTGGCGTTTCTTCACTTCACGGCTGACCACCTGGAGCATCTCGGCTTCGGTCAGAGGCTCGCCCTCGGGCAGTTCATTACTGTCAATAGCATCAATGTTGACGCCGCGCTCCTTAGCTAAGCGCTGAAGCACCTTGGTACGCTCTTGAGATCGTTTCGCGACCTCCTCGTTTTTAAGCGACGCACGAAGCGAGCGAATGGTTGTCAAACGCGGCTCTTCCTTGGAGCGCATTGCATCTTTCAAATCTTGTTGTAGTTGTTCAGACAATCCCATAATGCACCTGTGGTTGAAGAATACCGAGTTTTATAGCAAAACGTGCCCATCAAGTGAATGCTCTACAGCATCACTTGGGATCGTTGTATTATAAGACATCGGACCCCAACAAACAAAGCTTGATTAGCCGGAACGATTAATCAACGTCCGGTTTATCAACGCGTACCTTACACAACCCGCAGCTAAAGGTCGTGTCGGGAATTTTACCAAGAGCGTTGGCACTTATGTCAGGCTGTTAAGTGAAAGGTAGGGGATGGAGAACGGAGGTTTGTGGTGTGGGAAAAAGCAGCAGGGAATATGCGAAAAGACGCCCGAAGGCGCCTTTTCATGTTCTACCTGATTTAGCCGAAGAATGCGGCATTCTTTCCAGTAA
>JASKZZ010000090.1 GCA_030147335.1 Herpetosiphonaceae bacterium
GTCGTCTTGCCGGCGCCATTGGGTCCGATAAAGCCATAGATCGCGCCTTCGGGAATAACGAGATTGAGCTGATCGAGCGCTGTTAATGTCGAGTAACGCTTGGTAAGGTCGCGTGTTTCAACGATTGCTGCCATGTTAGCGCTCCTTTCGCACGGGCCACACATAGAGCGTTTCACCAGAAACGTCCGCCACCTGACCATCCAGCCGTACGTCGGTTTGGCTTTGGACACGCCAGCCCATGACGTACAATGATTCCATAATGTTGGGCAATGGATTACGTACAGCTTGAACAGCTCCGTCGCCACCAGCATTTGCATCGGATGGAACAAGGGTTGGCAGCGGAACATCTGGTGGTATCGGCATTCCACCATTAAATCCGGTCGGCGTTAACGAGCTGCTTAGCTGGCGCAGCACATCTGGCCGATCAATAATTCCGCTTCGTTGGTCAAGCCCATCCTGGATAAAACGATTCAGGACAAGATCAAATGTTTGATCCGCTCCTGGCCCTACATCGCCAATGATCTGGGACTGTCCATCACCACGTGCAAGCACAACATCTTCGATTATTTGGTCGCTACGATTACGCAGCGTAATCTGTCTACCATTGCTCGATACCGAGGCCTCAAGCTGTGCGGCAGGCACGCGTTGCTCAACAGTAAGCGAACGAACGCCGCCAACGTCAATCAGCAGTTCGGGAATACGAGTATTGTCTTCAGCATATAAAACTGAAGGCGCGGCACCTTGACGATTCCATGCTTGCTGCAAATCTGAGACGAGCGCGTTGGAGCCAAAAGCAACGTCATACGAACGCCGCGTAGGTGAGAACAGCGCAAGATACGAGATCGACTGCCCGTCAGGCTCGCCTTGATACGCACGCACTATTGATAATTCGCTAACAGTTGCGGAGCCGCCACGACCAACTGTCCCATAAACATACGCGCCGCCGCTAAACAGCAACACCAGCACAGGAATGGTCAGATATGCCCATTCACGCCGGTCTAAGCGCCGAAGTATCACATAATTAAGTGGTCCCACGACAAGGATATACAGCAACAGAAAACCGAAAAAACCGAAAATTGACGGCAACCGCAGCGACGGCAATGTTAAGGATTGTTGCAACGTGAAAAACCCCTGTTCGCGTAGCTGAATCGAAGGTGATGGCAGCAAATCAAGTCGCAGAACACGCGACCAGAATGCAGCAGGATCGCCAACGTCACGTAGTGCTTCGAGACCGAATGCAGCTACGTTGATTGAACCGACGCCGCGCTGCTGACGAACCAGCAAGGGTTGACTTGTTGCGCTTTGCAGCACGAGTTCTGTAGTATCACGTGGCACGAGTTGCACGATGGGGAGGGTAGCGGCTTCGTTGCGAGCTTGCCAGCCAACCGCTTCAAGCTCGCGGCCACTCACCACGTCGGTCGTTTCTTGAACGGTTACGGGCAAGATTGTATCAAGGCCACGCAGCACGCGCACATCGCCGCCAACCACCAGTTGACCACCAGTATTGACCCAGTTGACCAATGCCGTTCGCTGCGACTCGTTCCATGTAGTTGCATCAGAGCCATGAATAAATAAAGCATCGAAACTTTGCAGCAGCTCAGCACGCTCCGGCAAGTCTGCACTTGTTAGCTGCGTCAAGGTCGTGCCAAAACTATTGTCGTTGTTGGGCCGCAAATTCGTCAACTCCGGCAGCGCATTCCCTTCATCACTAACGACTCCGACAACCAGCTGCATGCTTGCTAACGCGTTCAGATTGAGGCGTTGACTATGAACAACCGTGTTGCCCGCACGTAGCGTTAGGTCGCCTTGCAGATTACCATCCTGGGTGCCGCTTAGAACGGGCAGCACAATCCGCTTGTTGGCATTGAGTGGCAAATCAATGGTTTGGCTGTAAACTCCCGCACCTGCCGTGCGGGAGCGAAACTCAAGAATGCCGTTAAGATCGGGGCCTTTATTTGAAATTGTGATTGTTAGGGGAAACCAAGCGCCTGCCTTAAATGAACCTTCAAATCCCGGCGTTACCTCCCACGAGATAGCATTATTTTGCGCTATGCTCGAACCGGGCCACACGGCAAAAACAAGACTCAGCAGCAGACACAATGTGAGTCGGCGCAGGTGTATCATTGAATACCTTTCATTGCATACACAACCACCTTGTCAGGCAACAAGGTACATGCAGGGGTTTGGAAAGCGTACCACAAACAAGGGCAGCGCGTTGAATCAAGCAGGAGCCACGCATAAGTGTATCTGTGGCATCACCTACAAGGAGAAACGTTCTATGGTGGAGGAATGTTCCCACGATTATTCGCTTGAAGATACATATCGATGATGTTGAGCGTGTTGCCCCATTCTCGCTCACGAACCTGCCACTTAAAGCGTTCTTGGTACTCAAACACGATGCGCTGAACTTCATCAGGATCGGGTACATGATCAAAGGTAAAGTTGCCGGTCGCGCCCGCCGTTTCGATTAACACATCACCATATCCAAAAATACGTGCTATCAGATTGGGACTATTGGCATTAACGTTTTGGATCATGGACAGCGTTGCTTCACGTCGATCCTCGTACAAACCAAACGGCAAGCGCTGAATGTCGATGATCTTGGTTGGCTCAAGAATATAAATATCGTTGCGCCAGTTTTCATACTGCCAGAAATAAAACAGGAGCACAAAAAGCAACAACACAAATAACGTAATAACCGTCGTGGTGGGGCTGAGTAGATCGAAGCGGGGAATGGTAAACAGCAACAACAGCCACAGCGCTAACACTGCTGTTGGATAAAGCATCTGTTTGAGCAGCACTATCCAATGCCGATGCCAGGTAATAACGCCATTTTCCAGGGTCGGCGCGACTGGCAAGAGTGCTTGCAACGGCCCATTAGCCGGCTGCATCTGATCTTCGATGGAAGTATGCAATGGTGGTACAGGCGGAGCAGCTGGGTTAAGCCGACGCTCCACGGTTGCCATGAGCCGTGTTTGTTCCTGTGTGCGCTTTTGCCGCTGGACCTCATTGAGCAGTTGTTTTTGCAGCTCGCCCGGACAATTGGCCCGCAAAAACACAATTGGCTCGCTAGGACCAGCTGCCTGTACTTCTACTCGACCGTAGTTGAATACATATTGAAAGATATTGTCCGTACGGATATTGACGTTCTGGACCCGATCAATCGGAATCGTCTCATATTGAAAGGCAAGCCACAGCGTCCGGTCTTCGTGTACAACGCGCTTATTTGATACGATTAGGTGGTCGTTGCTCCAATCAAACCAGACGTACACGGCTATAGCTATGGTAATAATGATGGAGATAATGAGAAAGATATTTAGCACATCGAATAATGGCGGCTGGCGGCCCAGGAAATCCGGCTCACGAAAAAGAGTTCGCGACACAAAAATCAGAAGAGTCGCACTTGCTACCACTAACGGGATTAGCTCACGGAAAAACAACGCCGTCCAGTGACGATGCGCAATATAAACAAAGCGTTCGTCGCCTTCGGGCTTGAGATTAATTCGGGCCATTGCCTGCTCTTGCAGCGTTCGTATCTACGGGGATATTCTCCGCCGGCATGCTTTGTCCCGCTTTATACACCCCGCGATACGTTGGCGGCAGCAGCCCCGCTACTCGCGCCATGACACGCTGAGCAATCTCATCACGATTGCCGCGTGTCACAGGACCAAGCTCATCAAGTGTAAATGGTGGTCCAAATGTCATCTCGACCTTGCCACGGCGATACCATGGAAATCGTTTGCTAAACAGCTTTTCGGTGCCGCTGATCGCTACCGGCACAATTGGCGCGCCCGTTCGCTGTGCAAGAAACACAACACCGGCTCGTGCTTCTTGGGCCTCGCCGCCTTTAGCGCGGGTACCCTCGGCAAAGATACCCACAACTTCACCCTGCTTTAAAAACGTCTCTGCTAATCGCATTGCCTGCCGATCCGCGCGACCACGATGCACCTTGATTGGTTTACCGGGCGGCAAGATGACGCTAAGCGGCCAATGGTCGAACGCCTCCGCCTTGGTAAAGAAATGGATATGACGCGGCACATAACCAAGCAGACACGGTGGATCGGCCAGGCTGATATGATTACTGACCAATAAACACGGGCCTGTTTTCGGCACATGATGCAGGCCCCGCACCTTCATGTAAGCAACTGTCGGCGCGACCGCTCGTAAAAAGTAGTACCAGCCTCGATAATACAAGTTCATATATTGGTAGCTCTTCGGCTTGAGGCTTCAGGTTGGAGGCTTGAGCTAGGAGCCATAAGCCGTAGCCATCAGCTTTCGGTTCTCGATTCTTGGTTCTTGGTTACATCTCAAGTTGAGCGTACAAGTATTCTAATGTTAGTTCCGGCGCAACCGTTTCCGGCGACTTGAGCGTGACTGTCGCTGCAATCTGACCAAGCTGCACCGACTCGGCTAGTGGAATGTTATTGGTCAGTCCATAAATAACGGTTGCAGCCAGTGCCTCGCCGGCACCAGTTGGATCAACAATCTCAGTTGGATAAAGTGGAATATGGCCCACCTCATCGCCCGAGGCATACACCACACTACCATCGGTCAGCGTAATCAATGCCACGCCGACTCCCAGCTCCACCAGCTTTTGTGCCGCCTCAATCGCGCTCGGTACGTCACGCACCGGCAATCCCGACAGCGCCTCGGCCTCCAGTTCACTGGGCGTAACCATAAAAAACCGCCCAACATGCTGACGGAATCGGTCGGCTAGGCCAAACGCGACTGGCTCAAGGGTTACCGGTACACTTGCCTCTTCGCAAATCCGCAAAATTGTATCAGCGGTGGTACGCGCAACATTCGCGTCGATCACGACCATATCAGCGCTACGCAGCAAAGCCGCCTGTTGCATAATATGCTCCGGCAAAATGGTACGTCCCGCGACGCTATCATCCAAACCGGCAAGCAGGTTACCGTCCGGGCTAAGAATTGCGATATAGCTTGACGAACGCTGTTCACAACTGGTGAGCATATAGGACATATCTACGCCGGCTGCTTCGGTTTGCTGCAAGATCGCTTTGCCAAAATCATCAGCACAAACCGCTGCAATCAGCGCGACGGACGTGCCTAGCCGCGCAAGATTTTCAGCAACGTTTCGTCCAACGCCGCCAACGCTGATCTGAATCGCCGCCGCATTAGAAGTACCGGGAATAAAGTCACGTCGCAGCCGTCCCTTAATATCAAGCGACGCGCCGCCAATGACGACAATAGATGGCTGGTTCCCCAAAAGCGCACTCCTCCCAGTCACATTTAACCGGCTGCGTATCTACTGCTGCTGTGACGGTGGATTATTAACAATCGGATTGGTCATAATTGTTGTTTGTCCCGTTGCCGCCGATCCACTCGGTCCTCCGTTCTGCGCCATGTCGCGGAAGAAACC
>JASKZZ010000095.1 GCA_030147335.1 Herpetosiphonaceae bacterium
AACACAACCCGCATCTGTTAGTTACCACTCAGCAGGCGCTCAACAATCACCACATCGCGCCAGTCGCCATCCAGTCGCGCATGCTGCTGGTACACACCAACTTCACGAAAGCCAAGGCTGTTGAGTAATGCGCGGCTCGCCGTGTTTTCGGGAAACACCCGAGACACCAGCTTCCAAAATCCGGCACGCTCAGCCTCCGTCAGCAGCATCTCCATCACCATCCGGCCAGAGCCCTTGCCGCGCTGCTTACGTTCCACATACACGGAAAATTCAGCAATACCTGCATAGCAGTCACGGGGACGGTAGCTTGAAGTCGCTGCAAACGCGATGATCACGCCATCATCCTCGGCAACCACGATTGGATACCGTTCGTCAAACCACGCCTCAATATCCTGTGGCGTTCGCAGACGGGTTTCAAACGTGGCCACCCGATCTTCAATGCCTTGATTGTAGATGGTGGTGATAGCCGGCACGTCATGCAGCACCGCCCGACGAATACGCATGGTTTGCCGTCCTTAACTTGGAGAGTGGTCAGAAACAGTTGTGATCGGCTGACGTACTTGCAGCATCGCAATCATCCCAAGCAGTATCAGCGCAAGTAAGGTCCACCATAACGGTTGATAGCTGCCGCTTATCGTGTAAATCAGTCCGGCGCTCACCGGCGCAATGGAACGTGCCAGGGTCGTCACAAAGGCAAGCGCTCCATTGATTCCACCATAATGTTCAACGCCAAAGAAATCGGCAACGAGCGCTCCACGAGCAGGTGTCAAAGCACCGGCTCCCGCTCCAAAGAGTAGCGCAAAGAATAATATACCAGCTGTCGAGGACCAGCTTAGCAACACAAGAAAGGCAGCAACTTGCATCACAAACAGGGCTACAGCTAATCGCTGGCGTGACACGTACGCGCCTAATGGCGTAAAAACAAGTCGACCCGGAATTTGCGCGCCGCCAAGAAGCGCCGCAGCGGTCGCCCGAAAGCTGGCCGAGTAGCCGCGTTCGGTGAGATGAGCAATCAAATGCACACTCACCGCAACCGACGTCAGAATTGAAAGCGAAAAGGCCAGTGCAAGCCACCAAAAGGTTGTTTCCCGTAATGCGCCGCGTACCGACATACTCGGTTTCGGTTCTGTTACACAAGGTGCGATAGCTCCCATTGGTGCGACGCCGTCACAAACGAGGCCAAGATCGTGTGGATGTCGACGCAGCAGCAGCGCGTGCAGCGGAATCGTGAGTACCGCCAGCACAATTGAAAGAACTATCAGAGCCAAACGCCAACCTAGCTGCTCCACCAGCACCGTTGTCAGCGGCACAAATACAACACTGGCCAGCCCACCACCAAATGTCAGCAAGGTTAGCGCGTGCTGACGTTTACGCTCAAACCATGTCGCAACAACCACAAATGCCGGCTCGTATAAAATGGCAGCCATCGCAAAGCCGAGCAACATCCACAGCAGATAAAACGACCACAATGTGTGCACCTGCGCCCACGCGAAAACCAAGAGCGCGGCGGCCAACGAGCCAACTGTCATAATGTGGCGCGGTCCATAGCGATCAAGCAGCCGACCAACGGGAACTGCGCCGACAGCGGAGCAAAGCAGCGCAAGTGAGAACGCTCCCGTTATACTGGCACTCGTCCATCCCAACTCAGCTTGCATCGGCGCAATCATGACACTGAACGCGTAATACGTCACGCCCCATGAGATGAGTTCGGTTATGCTCAACGTCCCAACCATGACCCAGCCGTAATACAGCGCGGGCCGATGCGTGGCTACAATCCCATCCTCCTGTTTCGACGGCAATGGACTAGCCACAGCAGCTTCGTTGATTTGACTGAACTACGAGCTGATCAGCTGCTGGCTTGGTATCGAACAGCGTGACTAATGAAGCAGAGCCGGTGGCATATGTTTGCTCACCTTCGACATCAGCCACGCCAACGCCACAGCATCCACCTCCCAACTCCTGGTCAACGGGCAGCGAGCAAACGCCTGTTTCGGGCAGCACAAGCTGTACCTGTCGAGCGGACTCCCAATCGCCGGAAATTGCCGCAACAACCGAACGTGCTTGCTCATAGCCCGTCAGCAGCAGAAACGTCGGCGCACGACCATAACTTTTGCTGCCAATGATATAAAAGTCCGGCTCGGGATGCTTCAATTCTTCAACGCCGTGTGGCCGAACCGTACCGCAGCTATGGAAGTTCGGGTCGATCATGGGCGCTAAAATGGTTGGGCTTTCAACAGCCGGATCAAGCGCCAGCCGCACCTCGGACAGTATTGCCAGATCTGGCCTGAAGCCGGTCGTGACAATGATTTCGTCAACCGGTCTTAGCGCGTGGTCTTCGCCATGCACCTCGATCCCCGATCCGACACTTCGCAGTTCCGTCGCCTTGAAGCCGGTAGCAACCTCTAATCGCCCCTGTTCCACGAGCGCGCGAACCCGTTGACCAAGCTCGCCACGGGCTGGAAGTTGATCCTGCTCTCCGCCGCCAAAAAGTTGGCCGGTAAGATCGCGACGCAGCGCCCAGACTACATGCGTTTGTGGTGCGGTCTCACTCAACTGCACAAGATCGAGCAACGCATTGAACGCCGACGCACCGCTTCCAGCGACGAGCACCGTTTTATTGGCATAGCGTGAACGATCAACGCCTTGAATATCGGGAATACCATAAAAGATACGATCAGCGAACCGTCGTTCATTACGCGCCGGCACGCCATACGCTCCCAATGGATTGGGCGACTCATACGTTCCTGAAGCATCGATAACGGCCTTGGCTTGAAACTGCTCCTCGCTGCCATCCGCTCTTTGGACGGTCACAACAAACGGCGCGTCTTCCCGACCGATTGTTTTCATCTTATCAAAGCCATGCCTGGTGATGGAAAGGACGCGGCAACCAAATTGGAGATGGGGCGCAAGCTGTGGCAGTACGGCCAGAGGCGCGAGATAGTCGGCAACCAGTTCTGC
>JASKZZ010000104.1 GCA_030147335.1 Herpetosiphonaceae bacterium
TGGGCAGACTTCCTTGACCAACTACCACCCGGTTTCCGTCCGCCCGCTGGTGCGTGAAGCCATAGCTGGGCCGACCACCGGCTGGTGGTATCTCCGTTTCCGCAGGAGCGCCAGTTATAGTCAGCGCTGGGGGAGGGGAAGCAATCTCACTTAACACGGTTGCCGAGATTCCCGACCCAGAGCGCTCGCTAGGGCGATCAGGCGTGAGCGATGGGAGCATTGGGGAAGATACCATCCTAGTGGTAGGTCCAGCACTGGCGTTTGGGTCCGGTTGCCGACCATCAGCACAGGCTGTAACGCCCACAAGGCTGCCAAGCAGGAGCATGATCACCAGCATATGCGGCATGCGGTGAACATTCCTGTCACCCTCTTGTGACGTACGCACCAACGTAGCGTTATCACGCAGGCGCGCAACCAGGTGCCGGTTCAGCATGGCTTGGCAGCGTTCATGGGGTATTTCAGGTGAACATACCGAATTCGACCTCGCCAGTATTGTCACTACTCGCTTCAACCACACGGAAGGTGAAGCGTTGTCCCCGAGCCGTTACGGGAAATCCATACCGTTGGTTGGCATCGCTGATCGCGAAGAGACCGAAGATCTCGCCTGCCTGGTTCTCCACCCGAAAGCGCCAATTTACGCCATCGTGCCCATCGTGCGCGTCCAAAGTCCGAAGCGCAGCCGCCTTGCCGAAGCTTGAACCCGCGCTGGTGATCAGCGTGTCCTTGCATTCACGTTGCATCCTGTTTCTTCCCTATACTGGTCGTTGCGAAACCTGACCGTGGTCGTCTCCTGGGACACTGCTCCAGCCAGCATGGACAACACCGCATCTGGAATGCATGTCCGCAAGCCCTATGCCGCTGGTCTGAAGTTGAAAGCGATCCGGGCAGGCCACCGGGCGTCACGTTCGCGTGTCTGGATTGTCGTGCACAGACAACACGCCGTTCCAGTTCATCCCTGATCAGATCGAGCACCTTGCACGCCTGGTGTACTGCTGCCGTTATCCGGCGTATTTTTTGTATGGACGAAGAAGGATCCCCGGCGGCAAGCAAAACATCACTCGGTTTTCGGGAATCTCCAGATTCCTCCCCGTGGCATCCGTCCTGCGTCACTCCTTGGCAGCGGCGATAAGGGCGCGCGTACGCTCTTGATAACACAGAGACCAAAGAGGTGTTCGATGTTGTTGACCGCGAACGAGGGTCGTTGCTAGCGCATCGACTGAGCGAGGTCTTCAAGGCTCTTGTAGGCATCGGCTAACACCGTCATAAAACAATCATGTGGACACCTATTCTGTGTACATCGTTTGTTTGCAACCTTTTTGAATTGTGCCAGTGTTGCTTGCACGAATAACCGAAACGATATCGCTGTATCCCAGGAGATGAGCTACCATGCCAACAACCGATACGAGCTTGAATGCGTCCAGCGGACGCAGCCGCGCACGAGCCATTGGCATTACACCAGGAATTTTACCCATCGGTCCTTTGAATGCACTCACGGATGTTCCCGGCGTGCGTGTCGGCCATTTTACGTTAAATAACAGTGAGGACATCCGTACAGGAGCCACGGCCATCGTACCTCACGGTGACAACGTGTTTCAAAACAAAGTACCGGCGGGGATAGCCATTGCCAACGGTTATGGAAAACTGGCGGGAGGTTCGCAAATCATGGAGCTAGGAGAGCTGGAAACGCCTATTGTGTTGACCAACACCCTTGCGGTTGCACCTGCCATTGACGCACTTCTTGATTGGACGCTCACCCAATCCGGCAACGAACAAGTGTATTCCGTCAACGCGGTGGTTGGTGAAACGAATGACAGCTACTTAAACAATATTCGCCGTCGCGCCTTAACCAGTGATATGATCCGGACGGCAATCGAGCAAGCGCAGGGAGGACCAGTCCCTGAAGGGGCCGTCGGCGCAGGTACAGGTACGGTTGCATTCGGCTGGAAAGGTGGCATTGGTACAAGTTCTCGTCGCATTCCAGCAGCGCTCGGTTCCTACACCGTCGGTGTGCTGGTGCAAACGAACTTTGGTGGCGTGCTGCACATACAAGGGGTACCAATTGGTCAATTGCTTGGACGCTATTACCTGAAAGACGAACTCGATCACTCGTCAGCGGATGGGTCGATCATGATCGTTATTGCAACCGATGCGCCGCTGTCGGACCGGAATCTCACACGTTTGAGCCGACGCGCGTTTGCCGGGCTTGCACGAACCGGAGCATCCATGACGAACGGCTCGGGCGATTACGCCATTGCCTTTTCAACCGCTGAGGTAGTCCGCCGACCACATGCTCGACGACACCAGGTGATAACAACGAAAGAGCTACCGAACGAAGCTGTCTCGCCTTTGTTCCAGGCAACAATTGAAGCGACGGAAGAAGCGATCTACAATTCCCTTTGTATGGCAACAACGGTGCGAGGTTATCAGGGAAGGACCATTGAGGCTTTACCACTTACCACCGTCGCACCACTGATTAATTCTTCCGCTTCACGCCAGCACGCGACTCAGCATTGATCCGTTGTTCGGGCACAAAAAAACAGGCGAACGTGCTGCTGGATCTACCGGATCATCCAGCCATGCCCAACGCTTTCTTTCTGCACATGGCCCTAGCGATAGTTTGTTGACATGAGCAAAGGGGCGTGGTAGAAAACAGGGAGGAGGTAGTGTATGAGCAAACGATTACCCGCCACTCCTGCCCCTGGATTGCTTGAAACATTTTGCGCCGAATTCGACCCACTCTTCTCCAAAGCAATCAACGTGATACGTTCCGTCACTATCTGGCCCATCTGCTATTGCCAAACGAACGCAACAAGACGTTGACGGGACTAGCAAACACTGAGCCAGTTGTCGGTGCACAGCACGCTCGTGCCCAACAATTACAGTGGTTCTTGTCCGAGTCGACCTGGAATCCAAAGGAGGTGACCCAACAACGACTGACTCTCCTGCGTAACGACCTTACCACCGCACCAACGGCAACTGGGGTACTGGTTATTGATGAAACTGGCGACCGTAAAGCCGGCACGAAAACGGCACACGTCGGTCGCCAGTATTTAGCCAATCTTGG
>JASKZZ010000114.1 GCA_030147335.1 Herpetosiphonaceae bacterium
GAAAACCCGATGAGCCGTTCACGAGTCAGCGTCTCGTGATACACCAACACACCTATCAAAAATTGAAGCGTTGGCGCAATGTATTGCAAAATGCCAAGCGTCGTCAGCGATACCATTCTCGCCCCCGAAGCAAAAAGCAGGAGCGGTACGGCGGTTGCAACGCCGGAGCAGACGAGGAGTAGGGTGCTGCTCAGGTCGGTGTGTCCGAACGCGCCAAGATTGCCGATTTCTCGATACACCAAGTAGCTAAACGCGGGCAAAAACAACAAGATTGTTTCCAGTGTCAGCCCTTCCAGCGAATTGAGCCGAGCTGTTTTTCGCAGCAGCCCATACAACCCAAACGATCCAGCTAGTGTTAATGCAATCCATGGCAGCGCTCCATAGGTTACCGACAAGAACAGGACGCCACCCAAGGCAAGCAAGATTGCTACAGCCTGCCACATTCGCAGCCGTTCCTGCAAAAATAAGAAGCCAAGGAGCACATTAACCAGTGGGTTGATGAAGTATCCCAGGCTGGCTTCGACGACAAAGTTCTTGTTCACGGCCCAGATATAGAGGTACCAATTAACGCTCAACAGCAGTGCGCTCGAAATGAACCTCAGCAGCACGCGCCAGTCGCGCCAAATGCCGGATAGCCATCGCCAGTGTTGTTGAAGAGCCAGCAACAGCAGCACTACCAATAACGACCATACCATCCGATGCGCTAAAATTTCAAGGGCTGGAACGTGCTGCAACGCTTTCCAGTATAAGGGCAGCAATCCCCAGCAAATGTATGCTGTCGCCGCATAAAGAACGCCTTTATTCATAGGTTGCCTGATAACTCCAATTGATTCACGCGCTTTTCTTGTCGCGGCACCAAATAACTTTTGTCGTCGCTTTTCAATTTTGGCATTCTAGCACTTGCTGATCATCATGAAGCCGCAATACACACGTACAATACGTCCATATCAGATTTGTCCGGAGGAAATGTACCTTGTTCTTCAATAACATAGCCGTTGGGATACGTTGCTCGTTTCCGAAGGTATGAGCATTTTGCGTAATGCCAGGTCCTGGGTAAGATCATTACAGTTGGTCATAGCAATTTATGAGATTGATTGGTACACTACAAACACAATTTGCCCAAATACATCAATCCACTCGGCTAACATCCCGCCGTTACAGCCGACAATTCCAAATCCACTCCCGCACACGACGCACTATATAGCCTTAATCGGCGCCGGCGTATCGAAGGAGCCGAAGACGTGCTTTCGTATGGTAAAACCCGTTTGCTCGACCAGTTCGATCCGCGCCGCAGCCTTCGTGTTCGTCTGGGTCTCACCGTTGGTAGCACAACTTTTATAATGGCCTTGCTTATCAGCTACTTTATCGGTGATGTTTCGCGACAGCGGCTTCAAGCGGATAAGGGCCAGGCTTTGTCTGAGCTAGCATATCAGATGGTCGATAAGCTTGACCGGGGTATGTTTGAGCGTTACCGTGATATTCAAATTTTGGCGACGCTTGATGTTGTGCGCGATCCCGAATATTCCCCTAGTAATCAGCAGGTTGTTCTTGAAAAGCTCCAAAGCACCTACCCGGATTATGCCTGGATTGGTTTCGCTGATACGCAGGGAATTGTTCAAAGTAGTACCAGGAGTTTGCTGCAAGGGCAATCCGTAGAACAGCGCCCATGGTTTATCAACGCGCGAACACAGCCATTCGTCGGTGATGTGCATGAGGCTAAACTGCTCGCAAAATTGCTGCCTACCGATGCCAATGGGCAGCCGCTTCGGTTTGTAGATGTAGCTATGCCAGTGCATGGGGTTGACGGCGCTCTGCGCGGTGTGCTAGGCGCGCATCTTAGTTGGACATGGGCACAAGAGGTTGAGCGCTCGTTGCTTGCGCCGATTGAGCAACGGCAACAAGTTGAGATTCTGGTTCTGGATCGTGATGGCGTTGTGCTGTTGGGTCCACAACCACTTCAAGCCCAGCAGCTAACGTTGCCCACGCTTAACCTCAATGCGGCCTCGACTGGAGCCATCAGTACTGAGCGCTGGCCTGATGGTAATACCTATCTGACCAGTGTTTGGCGCAGTCAGGGCTATCGAACCTATCCTGGCCTAAGCTGGACTATCCTGGTTCGACAACCGACGGATGTCGCATTTGCACCGGCGCGTGAGCTACAAATGCAGTTTCTGCGTTGGGGTACCCTGTCTGGTGTGTTATTTGGTGTCTTAGCGTGGTTGCTGGCTGGTCGGATTGTACGTCCCGTTCGTCAAATGTCAGTGGCGGCAAATCGTATTAGCCAGGGCGGCACGGATCGATTAATTCCACGTTTTAGCGGCAATGATGAGATCGTGCAGCTTTCCACATCATTGAATACATTGGTTACTACGCTCACCGAGCAGGAACAGGCGCTGCGAGTAGCAAATACCCAACTGCTGGCCGAGCTTGAAGAGCGCCGACAAGCCGAGGCGGAGCGTGATCGGCTGTACCGCGAGGCGCAAGACGCGATCAAGGCGCGCGATGAGTTTTTGTCGGTAGCGGCGCACGAGCTTAAGACGCCAATAACTAATTTGCTCGGATTCTCGCAGCTAATGTTACGGCAGTTGGGTAAAGGCGGAGCACCCGATCCCCAGCGACTCCAGCGCTCATTAACTGCAATCGATCTCCAATCAAAGAAATTGGCTCATCTTGTCAGTCAGCTGCTGGATATTTCACGGATTGAAGCTGGTCGGTTAGTGCTAAATCAAGAGTCGGTAGATGTTGCAGCATTGGTTGAAGGAGTGGTTGCCGCGCAACAAGCGAGTACGCAGAAACATTCGCTCATCGTGCGTACAGTGCCGACGACAGCGTGTGTTGACCCGCTCCGGCTGGAACAGGTGCTGACCAACCTGTTGGATAACGCCATCAAATACAGTCCGGATGGTGGTCCAATCACAGTTAGCTTACAAATGTCGGCGGATACGATACAGATTTCTGTGTGTGATCAGGGTCTCGGTATTGCTGCTGAGCATCGACCGCATATTTTCGACCGGTTTTTTCAAGCCCATGCTAAGGGATACTATGGCGGTATGGGTCTCGGCCTGTATATTAGCCGTCAAATCGTTGAGTTGCATGGCGGCCAACTTGAGGTTAACTTTCCCTCGCTTGGCGGTACTGAGTTTGTAATCACCCTCCCCACTAACACTGCCGTAGTACATCAAGGAGAGACCTATGAACCACACACCACGCATTCTGTTCGTTGACGATGACGATGGCATTCGTCAATTTGTTAGCATGGCGCTGGAAGATGAAGGGTACGAAGTGGTTACTGCCGTGGATGGAATGGCGGCACTGCTACTGCTTCAACAGCAACCACCTCAGCTCATTTTGACGGATATGCGCATGCCCGGAATGGATGGATGGGCATTTGTGCGGCACTACCGTCAAACTGCCAAGCCACACGTACCGGTGATTGTTGTGACAGCGGCGCGTGATGCCGCTGTGTCAGCCAGCGAAGTGAGCGCGGACGGCTACCTGAGCAAGCCGTTCCATCTCGACGACCTGCTGGCGCTTGTTGAGTCTTACGCTCCCCACCAATAACGCTTACCAGCCTAGCGCGCGCTCAATCGCATCCATCGACGCTGCTACAGGTACCGGCACTGCAAATTGCTCAACGGCTAGTCCAGGGTCTTTTAATCCATGGCCGGTTAGCACTGCAACGTATTGTGCGTCCGGCTCGGCCTTGCCTTGTTGTATCATCTTGCGCAGCCCTGCCACGCCTGCTGCCGAGGCCGGTTCGCAGAAAACACCTTCACAACGAGCAAGATCCCTCCACGCTGCCACAATTTCGTCATCACTGACGCAGTCAATGCAACCACCGGATTCATCGCGAGCGCTGAGGGCATAACACCAGCTGGCAGGATTACCAATGTTGATAGCTGTCGCCAACGTATGCGGCTTATCAAACGCGCGGTTTTGGACGATTGGGCTGGCTCCTTCCGCTTGAAAGCCAAGCATTTTAGGCAGGTGTGTTGTCTTGCCACGCTCATGGTAGCGGCGAAATCCAAGCCAATAAGCAGTGATGTTACCGGCATTACCGACAGGCAAGCACAGCGCGTCAGGCGCGTCGCCCAGCACATCCACGATCTCGTAGGCTGCTGTGGTCTGGCCCTCGATTCGGTATTGGTTGACAGAGTTAACAACCGTGATCGGGTGGTTCTGGCCCATGACACGCACAATTTCCAGCGCATCATCGAAATTGCCCTCAATCGCGATCAGCTTCGCGCCATACATTAATGCCTGCGCGAGCTTGCCCAGCGCGATTTTACCAGATGGCACAATCACAACTGCTTGTAGTCCCGCACGGGCTGCGTAGGCCGCCGCTGCCGCAGACGTATTGCCGGTGGAGGCACACACAACACTTCGTGCTCCTTCCTCAATCGCTTTGGCAATCGCCATCACCATGCCACGATCTTTGAACGAGCCGGTTGGATTCATGCCTTCAAACTTGAGCAGCAGTTCGCGCACGCCAACTTCGCGTGCCAAACGCGGCGCTGCTATTAATGGTGTATTGCCTTCCGCCAGTGAAATCAGCGGTGTTGCTTCGGTAATTGGTAAAAGATCACGGTAGCGTTCCAGCAGCGACATATGATGCTCCGAGTGGATAGGCGCAGCATCGCGCAAAAATGAGGTTTCGGCATTGTAGCATATCAGATACTTGATTGGGCTACGAACGACCTCGCTGTGTAAATCTGCTGCTTGCTGCGGCATCCACAACAGCAAAAAAGATACTTATGCGGCTGCAGGTCAGATGTTCTTAAAAAAGCAGGACCTATGGTTATTTTGGCTGGGACTACATATCTATTGAGGGTAGTAGGCGTTTGTCATAATGTAATGCTATAGCAGTTGTTTGCTTTGTTTGAGAGGTTCGTATGCACTTGTTTTATTCTTTGGTTCTGATGGTCGCAAGGATCTGCCGCGGTTGGTGGCAACTTCTTGCTGAGACGGTCCAACCCCGGCGACGACAAGCCGCACAAGGGTTGGTAGAGTACGCGCTGATTTTGGTGTTGATCGCTGTTGTAGTGATTGGCAGCATTACAACAGTAGGTCGTCGGGTAAGTTCTGTGTATCAAGAGGTCAATTGTGGCTTGGCAGGTGCGCAAGGAGCTGCCTGTACAGCGACTACACCACCGCCGTGTTCCACAGCGGGTTCAAGCTCGACGTGCCCTCCTGGACACAACTAATACCGACGGGAAACGTTAACAAAAAGGCTGCGGCTTTATGCCGCAGCCTTTTTGTTAACCCTTATAACAAGTTCAACAATATAACCCTCTACCAAATCCCAAGCGCTGCTAAAACAGCGTGCCTTGAATATCCTCCGGTATTGTGCGATCGCGGTAGGAGATGCCAAGATGTTCATAAGCCCGGCGTGTAGCGATGCGACCACGCGGCGTCCGCTGAATAAAGCCGAGCTGGAGCAGGTATGGCTCGTACACATCTTCGACCGCATCGACCTCTTCGGCGGTTGCCGCTGCCAACGTTGATAAGCCGACGGGACCGCCGCCGAACAAATCAATAATTGCATGAAGCACGCGACGGTCGTTTGGATCGAGGCCCAGCTGATCAACTTCAAGCCGTTCCAGCGCACCCTGGGCCACATCAAGGGTAATGTGGTTATTTGCCGTAACCTGTGCAAAATCACGTACTCGCTTCAGGATGCGGTTTGCAATACGTGGCGTACCTCGGGCGCGTCGTGCAAGCTCTACCGATGCGTCGTCGTCGAGTGTCGTGCCAAGAATGCTGGCGGTGCGCCGAATAATCTGCTCCATCGCCTCGACTGAGTAAAACTCAAGCCGATGTACCGAGCCGAAGCGGTCGCGAAGTGGCGACGTGAGCAGGGCTACTCGCGTTGTAGCGCCGACAACGGTGAACTTCGGTAGCTTCAAGCGCAGTGAGCGAGCGCTCGGCCCTTTGCCGACCACAATATCAAGCGCGAAATCTTCCATCGCCGGGTACAACACTTCTTCCACAGCGCGATTAAGCCGATGCACCTCATCAATAAATAAAATATCGTCTTTTTTGAGATTTGTGAGAATCGCGGCAAGATCACCGGCGCGTTCAATCGCTGGGCCAGATGTGATACGAACGTTGACGCCCATTTCATTGGCAACAATCTGGCAAAGCGTGGTCTTACCGAGACCGGGCGGCCCGTAAAACAAAATATGATCCAGCGGCTCGGCGCGTGCTTGCGCGGCAGCAATGCTGATCTTAAGGTTTTCTACAACTTTTTCTTGCCCAATGTATTCGGAGAGTCGCTTGGGGCGCAGGCTTTTTTCAGCCGCTACGTCCTCTTCTCGATTTTTGGGACTTACCAAGCGCTCGTCATCCATACCGCATCGCTCCAGTTAGGGCGCTATTATACCACGCGAACATTTGAGCGCAGGCAGGCCGTCCATCGGCGCTTTACAAATTTGGTGGCACGACGGGAATTCCCGCACTGATACATCGCCAACGCCAAGAGAATTATCAATCATTACGCTTTGCAGTCCGAGGGAAAGGGCAGGGTGGGAGCGGAATCGTTTATGTTGAACTTGTAAACTACGTTGCAGCGGTGAGTTTGATCCCATACTGATATTCTTTATGATACGTCGTTACCAACACGAAACACTACCGGTATAAACGATCAAAGACTGGCGGTGGCGTTCACGAATAGCACGCTGGTCAGGTTTTAGTAATCCAAGGACCATTGAGTAGGACGCGGACGATCAGGCCGCTCATATGATGTTGCGGCAAAGCACTGCTGGAAGCCAACCGACTGCGCCACTGCTTGTGAGGCGAGATTGTTATAGGTTGTAGTGTACACAGCGTAGCGTGAGCGCTCCAAAATATCGGCGACGAGCGCTCCGACCAG
>JASKZZ010000132.1 GCA_030147335.1 Herpetosiphonaceae bacterium
ATCAAGTGACACTATGATGTTTTTTCTATTACTTCAGCGTAGCGGATTTATCATCTCCCCCTTCATCGACTCGGATAAGGATTTCCAGCAAGGCGTCAAGCAGGAGCGCTTGTTGCTGCTCACGGGTAATGATCGCTGACGAATCGCCGATCTGCGATCCGTACCATCCGAATTGAGCATGATTGCCACCTGCGATGCGTACCCAACGGGTGGACGCTGGAAGATACGTGCTTGTTGCGTGTACCTCTGTTTCACTGGCTAAGCCGTCATGCGTTGCATAAATTTTCGTAACGTCAAGATCATAACCTGACAGATCGCCGGTGGTTGCTTTCGGATGGCTTGTGGCGATCAAGACAAGGCTATCGATGTCGAGACGCTGCTGGTGGACGAATTGAGCCGCCAGCGCCGCGCCGCGTGAATGTCCGCCTAACACCCATCGTTCCGTAGCCCCGTCCTTGGTTATCTCAGTTTCAATACGATTCAGCAGCTCGTCGCGCTGCCCCTCGGTTAACGCCATGCGGTATGGCAGCTTCACCAGCACGGTTTTGAAACCATGCTCTGCAACTGTTCGCGCCATTGGTGTGTATGCGAGCGGGTCAACCATCGCTCCGGGCAAGAACACCAAACCTGTCCGATACTGGGATTGCTTTGGCACAAAGACCAGCGCCTCGGCGGTATCGATTACCTCGACGCGCTGGTTGTTTTGCAACACGGCTGGATCGACACCGTGGGCCTGGTAGGAGACGAAGAGCCATATGAGCGAAAGCACACCAGCGGTGATCCAAACAATGCGAATGATCCGAAAGATGCCGCGTTTTCGCATGGTCTTTCCCTCCTTGTATCCTCGTGGATGATTAGAACATAAAGAGGAAACCAAGACCGATTAACAGCGCACTAATCAGGACGATCACCAAGATCGTGATGATCAGAGCTGCGCTTTTTGGATACCGTTTGCGAATAAGGTGTACATTTTGCATCGCGTCCTCCTATGTTTATGCATTCTCGCGAATGCCTAGACTTCACGATACATGAGGCCCTGGTAGCGCGCTATATACCAAGGTGTACAAAAGGTATATTCGATGCAACAGAAGGCGGTGAATTAACCCAAAGGTATTACAAGATGTTTAGTTGACGCGCGCGTGCTACCGCTTCCGTCCGTCGTCGGACGCCGAGTTTTCGATACATGTGCGAGGTGTACATTTTGATGGTGTTGATCGAAAGCGACAACTCAACGGCAATCTCTTTATTGGATAATCCCTCCGCGATTAACTGCACGATTGCTCGCTCGTGCTCAGTCAATGGTTCAACCAGTTCGACTATAGTAGTTGACGATATAGTATGCAGTGATTGGGGTTGAGGTGGCGGTACGACGTTGCTCGTTCCTGTCGCTTGCGCGGTTGCACTCAATACCGGATTAGCAGCACTGAACTGTTCCGATGCAGTAGATTGCACATCAACGTGTTGGACTGCGCCCAATAAGACCAAGGCCGCCGGTGTATAAAAAACACGGTAGTATTCTTGGTTCTTGAACTGGAAGAACATATGCTTGTCGACTCGAAAGCGCTGCTCACCAACGAGAATGTGATACCGAGGTATCCGAATAAGACCAATCCCCTGACTGAACTCGCAGCGCGCAAGTCCTTGTATGACTGCAATATGCCCCGCGACAAGATCATGTCGAATATGGCGCCAATGTGCAAACGACGATCGGAGCAACCACAGCCATACAAGGATCACCGGCACCCCGAACCATAACTCTCCCTGGGATGCGAACGAGGGTTCTTGCAGCTTATAGATAACGATGATACATAGCGCGAAGAATAGACATATTGATCCAAGAGTTACCGCGATCCAGAGATAGTGTAGTTGATGCAATTTGCGTCGTTGATCGTCGCTCATGTTGCCTTGCTCGTTGTGAACGCGATCGTCGGCTGTTAAGTTAATGGTGTTTGTACTCGTATTATTCAACGTCATGTCGCTACCCTTGTGCTGGCGTAAAAGCCCTTGGTGTTGAAAAAAATGGTGGGGCACTTGCCAGCTTTTGCTGCGCTTGTTCAAGGGATGGTAACATGGCTGTGCATACTGGTAATGCTGCGTCTTCGTCGATGGTCGGCTTTCGTAGCCATAATGCCTTCCGTTAGCTGCGCGTGTTGAGTCGTCGGGTGTTCTGTTGAAATCGCCTTTCAGCTCCTATGTATCCCGAACTGCTGTTAAATACTTCTGTATCTCATGTACTCGAAGTTCTTAATTCGGGTCCTGGATATGCGGGTTCGTCATGTTCGCGCGTAAGGCCCTTTGATGAGAGCTGACCGTCAGCATACCCTGAGCTATTCGTCGTTAATGCAGCTGGTACTCGAGCAACTTCCGCTTCGGCACGAAGCATTGCTGAGAAATGGCTGTCTGCGCGATTCATTAGCTCCTCCGGCATTCCATCCTCAATGATCTGCCCATCACCCATCACAATGACACGGTCCGCTGTGCGTGCTAACGACAAACGGTGGGACACAATCAACGTGGTACGGCCTTGCATCAACCGCTCCAGTGCATCGATAATCAGCGCCTCCGATTCGGGTTCAACAGCGCTTGTCGGTTCGTCAAGCAGCAGAATGGGCGCTTGTGTTAGGAGTGCCCGTGCCACTGCGAGCCGCTGCTTTTGCCCACCTGAAAGCTTGACGCCACGTTCACCAACCAGTGTGTCGTAGCCCTGCGGCAGCCCTTGGATAAATTCATGCGCGTTTGCGGCACGAGCGGCGACTTCAACATCAGCGAGACATGCGTCTGGCCGTCCATAGCGCAGGTTATCCAACACCGATGCGTTGAACAAGAATGTTTCCTGTTGCACTTGTGCTACCTGTGAACGCAATGACTCCAGCTTGACCGAACGAAGGTCATAGCCATCGAGAAGTACTCGACCGGCATTTGGATCGTAAAGACGTGCAACCAGCGCCAACAAGGTTGACTTGCCTACACCCGATGGGCCAAGCAGCGCAACGCGCTGACCAGGCTCGACCTGGAACGAAATATCACGCAGCACAGGCCGGTCGGCATCGTAGCCAAAGCTCACATGCTCGATCTGGATCAAGCCGCGCACCGGAACCGGCAATGCTACTGCATCAGGACTATTGGCGATGGATGGGGATGTGTCCAATACCTCAAACACCCGCCGTCCCGCTGCGTCAGCCTGCTGCACCAAATCATTGATGTTAACCAAATCGTCGATTGGGCCGTAAAAGTAGCGACCGTAGCCACGATACGCCAACAAGCCACCAATGGTAAACTCGCCACGCAAAATAAAATAAACGCCGCCACCTAACATGAGCACATTGCCAAAGTTTGCAATCCAGCGAATAATCGGAAACACGCGGTTGCGCAGCGCCACAGCTTCAACCTGCTCGTTATACAGCTGCCGGCCCACCTGTTCCAGAGCCAATGCTTCCCGGCGCTCTTGGGCAAAGCCCTGAATCACACGAATGCCGCTCAAGTTATCGGCCAGGCGCGCGCCCATATCGCCAAGGCGTTGCCGTGCTCGCCGGTACACTGGCCGCACGCGTCGGTTGTAGCGGCTTAGCAACAGCCCAACCAGCACCATCGGCAGCAGCACCAACACGCCAAGCTTTGGTTGCAGGG
>JASKZZ010000150.1 GCA_030147335.1 Herpetosiphonaceae bacterium
ATAGTAATACCGATAATCAAATCTCTCAACACTCCAAAACGAACTCGCAACGATCCGCTATCGTTCGTCGCCAAAATACCGCCGATTGTCGCCGTTTCAGGCCATAAAGGATCAAGTGCGAGACGTTGGCCGTGTTGAGCAAGCGTTTGTTGAAATTGTGCGACAGTACATCCAGCTTGTACGGTTGCGGTCATATCGCCGGCTGTGTGTTCCAACACGTGATCAAGCCGTTTGGTTGCAAGTACGAGATCAGCACTCGCAGGTAGATTGCCCCAATCCAGCTTAGTGCCACCGCCTCGCGGCACAACCGTTAAATTGTGTTCGGTTGCAAGACGCAGTACCTGTGCAACTTCATCGACGGTGCCTGGCTGTACGACGAGCTGCGATTGTACGCCGTCGATTACGTCCCCTTCGTTGGCTTGGCGAATATGCGCTTCGCCCACGATGTTGGAAAATGTAGCAATGAGTGGTTCGGCCCGAGCGATCATCGTTGCTTCCTTAGCCGTCAATTAATGTATGCAGCGGCGCGTAGTGTAGGTGTTGCTGGGCTAGAATAGTTCAGCGATACCGGCGGTTTCAAGTGGATGTGGCTCGTATCGTCCCTGCTTTTCCGCACATAAACGCGGGCGAGGGAAGATTTTGTCGGGATTGGCAATGTGCAGCGGGTCGAACGCGCAGCGCACCAACTGCATTGTATCAAGATCCGGCTCGGCAAACATAACCGACATGAATTGTTGTTTTTCGCGACCAACGCCGTGCTCGCCGGTAATTGAGCCGCCCGCTTGGACACATAATTTGAGGATATTGAACGCAAGCTCTTCGGCAATATGCTCTTGTCCGTCGATGCTGCGGTCGTAGAGGACGAGTGGGTGCAAGTTACCATCACCGGCATGAAAGACATTGGCCACACGTAGACCGGCAGCAACACTCAGCGCTGCAATGTCGCGCAATACTCGCGGCAGTGCCGTGCGTGGAATCACTCCGTCTTGTACGATATAATCAGGCGAAATACGGCCCATGGCGGCAAATGCAGCTTTTCTGCCCTTCCACACAACCGCGCGCTCTGCCTCGGACTGCGCTACACGCTGTTCCCACGCGCCGCAGTCCTGGCACATTCGCATGACACGTTCCATCTGATGTGCAACCTCTGCACTCATTCCATCCAACTCAACCAACAGTAGAGCATCTGCTTCCGGATAGCCGGCGTGAACAGCAGCCTCCGCAGCATCACGACTCAAACGATCCATCATTTCAATGGCTGCTGGCAGAATACCCGAAGCAATAATTGCGCTCACCGCGGCTCCAGCATCATCAGTTGAATTGAACGCCGCCAGCAGCGTTTGGACAGTTTCAGGACGTTTCACAATGCGCAGCGTGACCTCAACCGCAATTCCAAGCGTTCCTTCTGAGCCAACAAAAATGCCAGGTAGATCGTAGCCGGGGCTGTCGAGCGTCGCGCCGCCAAACTCGACCATCTCACCATCCGGCAGCACAACCTTTAGCCCAAGTACATGGTTGACCGTGAATCCGTATTTGAGACAGTGCGCGCCACCGGAGTTTTCCGCGACGTTGCCGCCAATCGTACACACCGACTGCGACGATGGGTCGGGCGCGTAAAAGTAGCCATACTGCGCGACTTGCTGCGTCACGTGCAAATTAATGACACCTGGCTCGACGACGACACGTTGATTAGGAATATCCACTGCAAGAATACGGTTGAGCCGCGCAAGGCTAATCACAATACTGCCTTCAACCGGAAGCGCACCGCCACTCAAACCAGTTCCCGAGCCACGGGCTACAAATGGAATACGTTCACGATGGCATACCTGCACAATTCGCTGAACCTGTTGTGCATTTGTCGGCAGTACAACCGTCGATGGCATGACCCGAAAGTTGGTAAGGCCATCGCACTCATAGGTCCGCAGCTGGTCGATCTCATGAATAAGACCCTTCAACCCAACAATCCCGCGTAGCTCTTCTAAGATATGCTGATGCATGTTGCCCTGCCTATGTCCAGCGATGTTTGTGTGGAGGTGTACTATCGTCTATGCGCCGTTATGCTAACCGATGGAGGCTAGCAGCAGTATACGGCGAGCGAGAACGCGTTGTCAAACTACGTTTACGTGTGTAAATCTGAGAGGGTTGAGCGTGTGTACGTAGCGGCAAGCTGTACTGTTTGTAGGTGGATGTCAACCGTGTCCGCTACGTTTCGAGCGTATCCGCCTGCCATGGTTACCACTACCGGCAAGGATGCGTTACGACAAGCATCAAAAACTATTCGGTCGCGCTCGACTAATCCTGCTTTCGTCACTGCCAGCCGTCCAAGCTGATCATGCATAAATGGGTCGGCGCCTGCTACATAGATCGCTAGGTCGGCGCGAGCTGCTGCTAATGCCTGTTTGACGCCGGTTTCGAGAGCTGCCAGATAGATCGCATCATTGGCATTGTCGTCAAGCGGGATATCGAGGTCGCTGCGCTGCTTATGAAAGGGATAATTTTTTGCGCCGTGGATCGAAAATGTGTAGATCGAAGCATCATCAGCTGCAATTGCAGCTGTTCCGTCACCCTGGTGTACATCACAATCGATGATGACAACCCGTGTCACGTGGCCTTTTGCCTGCATTGCGCGCGCCGCGATGATACCATCGTTGAATACGCAGTATCCCGCTCCATGTTCCCGAAACGCGTGATGCGTACCACCTGCTAAGTTAACTGCTACTCCATCACGAAGCGCCGATCTTGCCGCATCAATCGTCGCGCCTGAAACCAGTCGTTCTCGCTCGCCAAGCGCTGTTGTCCACGGAAATCCAATTCGGCGCTGCTCCTGTGGTGTCAGTGTGCCGTGGTCAACTCGTCGCACATAGTCCAGATCGTGCGCTCGTAACACTTCAACATCTGTTGCGCTATGCGGCTGTTGGATTTCGACTGGAGCAACAAATGATGCGTGTTGCACGGCTTCATAAAGTAGTTTGTACTTTTGCATTGGAAAACGATGCGTGGGAGGAAGTGGCAGCACGAATCGTTCGTCATAAAAAATGTGCATCGTTGATCAGAATGTTGGACTGCGTGTCCAGCACATCAATATGATAGTAGACATAAAAAAATATAATATCAGAAATTACAACGCTTGTTTTTACATAACGTATTTCAGAGAGGATGAGCAGGATATGGGCGCGGCGCGCCTAAACCGCCGCGCCCATTGGCGACTTAGCTCCGAATAAAGCTAATGACTTCGTCGCGCTTTTGTTCCATCTTTTCTTGTGACAACGCTTCAAGGTTCAGCCGGAGCAACGGCTCCGTATTCGATGCGCGTACATTAAAGTGCCAGTCGTCATACGAGACCGAAACACCATCAAGATGCTCAATCTTTGCGTCGCTGTAGCGCTCGCCAATTTCCTTCATTTTGGCTTGAGCGTCAGCAACCGTAGAGTTGATCTCACCCGAAACGAAATACTTGGCTTCGAGCGGCGCTAACAGTTCACTTAGCTTTTTGCCCGTTGTTGACAGCATTTCGAGAATGATCAGCGACGGAATCATGCCCGAGTCGGCAAATGCAAAGTCGCGGAAGTAGTAATGACCTGTGACCTCGCCGGCAAACAACGCGTTTTCATCGGCCATGCGCTGCTTGATAAACGCGTGACCAACTCGCTCGATCAGCGGCGTGCCGCCCTCGGCCTTAACTGTGTCGGGCACTCCCCATGAGGCGCGAACATCGTAGACAATTTTCTGGTTAGGCTGCTTGCGCAACAAATACTGCGCCATCAACGCAGTCATGAAGTCACCAGGAATAAACTCGCCACGGTCGTCGATAACAAAGAAGCGGTCGCCATCGCCGTCAAACGCAAAGCCAACGTCTGCTCCCTCCGCCTTGACACGTTCTTGAAGTTCAGCTCGGTTTTCCGGCTGCAGCGGGTCTAGGCCGTGATTTGGGAGGTTGCCGTCCGGCTCGAAATACATCGGCGTGAGCTGGACAGGCAAGTTTGAATACAATTTGCTCAGCCCAGGGCCGACCATGCCGTTGCCGGTGTCCGCAATCACTTTGAGCGGCTTGATCGCTGAAACATCAATCAGCTTCAACAGCGACTCAATAAATTCATCCATCAGGTCAACGTCCTGCATCTCACCCTGACGGCTCGCAGGCTCGAACTTGCCTGCTTCCACCAGTCGTCGCAGATCCTGAATACCGGCATCACCGCTCAACAGGTACGGCATTTTGCGTACCATTTTAAAGCCGTTATACGCTTTGGGATTGTGCGAGGCCGTAACCATCATGCCGGGCAGACCGAACTTGGCGCAGGCATAGTAGTATTGGTCGGTGCTGACCATGCCAATGTTGATAACATCTGCGCCTTGCGCGCGAATGCCATCGGTTACCGCTTTGAAAATCTGTGGCCCCGATGTACGCATGTCGCG
>JASKZZ010000162.1 GCA_030147335.1 Herpetosiphonaceae bacterium
GACCACGTTGTATCTCAATCATCTGTTGCCCAACCTCCAACGAATGATGCGAACTAATCGTGCTGGACAACCACTTGTTCCCGGTGGTTCAAGTCGGGATATGTTTTTGTATATCAACGAGCAGCATTTGGACGAAGCTCAAGCTATGTTAACTCAGCAGTTAGCGGGTAAAGCCGAGGTGTATCGAGTTGCTGATCTGATCGCCCAAAACTTCTTTGGCACGCTGCATCCGTCGCCTACGTTTCTCAGTCGAGTAGGTAATCTGGTCGTACTGCCATACGCCAACCAATCGGTTTGGTGGTACGAACAAGGCCGCTTTGAGCAACATTTTTGGGGCTCGCACGGTGGTCTGACACCCGAGGAACTGGAAACAATCTTGTTGGTCCAGCCCTACAATTAGCGTTGTAGCAGGGTCAATTTTCAGCACACTGCTTCTGATGATAGACCATGATCGATTCGATGACATCCTGAAAGGTAATCCATATGTCAAAGCAACCAACCCTGGCGCTGCGTGTATCAAATCCCGCGCGTAGTATCGAATTTTATGTTGATCGCGTCTGCTTCGAGCTGATCGAAGGGCTACCGTCCAGTGACACGGCGATTATCCGTGACGCGGTGTATGACAATGACGGCAACGCTTGGAGCTTTGGTCGCTTCATGAACATTGATATTCGCCACGCGTTTGAGCACATCGACGAGATTCGTGAAATTCGGCGCGTTCACGGTCGCTTGCCTGCGTATCGACAAAAGGCGGATGCTCCTGCAAACTCCTGCGCGTAGCATAAAAATGATTTGCACACCGTACCTACGCATATCAAACAGATCAATATCGATTGGTTGATTGAGGAGCATTCATCCTATGGCCCGTTTTTTGATCGGCACCATGCCGTTTATTAGCCACATTAATCCTAGCTTGCCGATTGCGCGCGCTTTAATCCAACGCGGACATCAAGTCTGGTGGTACACTGGCAAGAAGTTTCAAGCGAAGGTTGAAGCGACCGGCGCCCACTACGTTCCAATGCTTGCCGCGCCTGATTTCGATGAAGACGATCTTGCCGCCGTCTATCCCGACCGACAAAAACACCAAGGTATAGCTCAGTTTAAGTGGAGCATCAAACATATTTTCATGGATGCTGCGGTTGGGCAGCTGGCCGACCTCCAACACATTCTTCACGATTTCCCCGCCGATGTTGTGCTGTCCGAGTCCACGTTCGCCGGTGCCCAGTTTGCTCATGAGCTTGGCGGACCAGCATGGGCAACGTTCAATATCCTGCCGCTGACTATTCCTAGCCGTGACACAGGGCCATTTGGCCTTGGCATTGCTCCCAATGCTTCAACCATGGGCCGCCTCCGTAATCAAACGCTGAATTGGTTCCTCGGCAATATCTTGTTTCGTGACATATCCCAGCATTACAATATGGTGCGCGCTAAAGCTGGCCTGCCTCCTTCCAAAAACATGGGCGAGTCGCCATTTCTGTACTTGCAAGGAACAACACCGGTCTTCGAGTATCCACGCAGCGATTTGCCGCCGCAGGTTCACTTTATCGGTCCATTCTTGCCCGAGCCGCCTTCTTCCTTTACGCCTCCCAAGTGGTGGGCCGAACTACAAACTGACCGTCCGGTTGTGTTGGTAACACAAGGCACCGTGACAACAAATGCCGACCACTTGATTGCCCCGACGCTTCAAGCGCTTGCCAACCAGGACATGCTGGTGATTGCAACCACCGGCACGAAGACCAATCATGCAGACGTGCTCCAGAATGTGCCGGCCAATGCTCGTGTCGAGCCGTTCCTGTCCTACCATCACCTGATGCCGTTTGTTGATGTTGTGGTAACGAATGGCGGTTATGGGACCGTTCAGCTAGCGCTTTCCCATGGTATTCCCGTCGTGGCCGGTGGAAGTACTGAGGATAAACCGGAAGTGTGTGCTCGAATCGCGTGGTCTGGCGTCGGAATTAATTTACGAACGCAAACGCCTAAGCTGGAGCAAGTTCTTAAGGCTGTTCAACGCGTGCTTGCCGACCGACAATTCAAGCAGCGGGCCGAACACATTAAAGCAAGCTTTGCACAACATAACGCTGCGAATAATGCAGTCGTGCTATTGGAACAGCTAGCCGAAACCAAACGGCCCGTGCTGCGTCCATTTGTGTCACCAGCACCAATCACTGCTTCAATATTACAGGCCTAATATCACATTGTTTGGGCTTGGCGCGGGGTTGCATCATTATCGACAACCCCGCCGTTGATTTGAGCTGATAGTCGTGTGTTTTCTCTGCTTGTTTCTGTTGTTTTCCCTCAGCTTTATAACTGCCTGGTTAGGTAGCTACTAGTACCATCGTTTATGCGGCGATCTAGTGGTCAAAACTACGTTAAGTAGCAATCAATCTTAACGGTTGTGATAGTTACTAACTTGATAATGACCTAGTGCTACCTATGACCTCAGTACATAGGGTTGATACTAGTTCTATGGTACGCTCACCATTGAGCACAATTTCGGGACGTTCGATATAGGCTTTTCGTTGCACGCCTCCGTCCCGTGTTGCACGCTTCAAGGTATCCTGGCGATGCGTCTTCTTATTCGCGTTCTTACATCACGCCTCAGCGTTAAAATAATTTTGCCCTACCTGCTGCTGGCACTGTGCCTCGCGGTCACGATGACATTTGTCGCCGTGCGGTTCACGGCAGGCGCACTTCAGGAACGTGTTGACAATCGGCTTGTTGAGGCTGCACAGGTCACGAGCGATAGTCTGGTTTCCGTTGAAGAAGAGCATCTTGTTGAGCTTCGTCAAATGGCATTCACCGAGGGTGTAGCTGAGGCCATTGCAAATGGTGACAGGGCCACACTGGCGTCAATTCTTCGACCATACTGGACCAATACAGGTCGTGCAACACTCATTGTGTTTGATCGCGACGGTCAGCCGCTGTTGAGCTGGGAACGTGCAGATGGCGACTCCAGCGCTGCGTCGCCGCAGGTATTTGCAGCTGATGGTGTTGACGGGTGGTGGATGGTAGCGCAAATTGTTGCCGGTCGCAGCGATGCGTTTGGCGACAAATTTTCTGCGTTTAAGCAAGAACATCTGTTTACTGCTGCTCCTGTACGCAAAGAACGCGCCTTGGTCGGTGGCATCATGGTGGGGACGCCGCTCGATCAGCTGCTTGATCGTCTCCAGATGCGTAGTCAGGCAACCGTGACAACCTTTTACGACAGTGCTGGCCGCGCGGTTGCTACAACCCAATTAATCCTCGCAGACAATCGTGTTCCGTCTATACCAGCCAATGTTCTCACGACGCTTCAATCAAATCCAGACAAGTTGAAGCCATTTCATGTTCAAGATGTTATCTCGCTAAATGAGCGAGAATACCAGTTTGCGTATAGCCCCCTGCAAATTCGACGAGCAACAAATGGTTATTTTTCGGTCGGGCTTTCGCGTCAATTTATTACCGATAGCTGGGCTAGCCAGCGTCTGCCACTGGTCGGTTTGGCCTTATTACTGGTGTTGGCGGTAGTAAGCGTTGGCTTCGTTGTTTCTCGGCATATCACAACATCGCTTGGCAGTTTGGTGCATACCGCGCGCGCCGTATCGCGCGGCGAGCTTGGGGAGCGCAGCAGCGTAACCAGTCGCGATGAGCTGGGCGTGGTGGCGGCTTCGTTCAATCATATGACTGAGCGGCTGTTGCATTTGTACCAGACTAGCCGGGAATTGAGCGCCCAAACTGAGACAAGCGCAATTCTGGCCCAAACAACGGTTGCGCTTCAACGCCTTATCCCGATCAACGACGTGGTAGCGCTGCTACGGGATGGTGATGCCTGGAGCTGTCATGTTGCAGCCGAATCAACAGCTTTACAGCCATTGCGGCATGTAAGCATCGCGAGTAGTCCGGCGCTTTTAGCATTAGCCGAACAATCGCATATGCCGCTGGTCGTATCGTCCGTCGACCCACGCCTGCCTGATCTGCCAGCGCTTTCTGTGTATCCCCAACTTTGCTGTGTGGCATTGCACGTACAAGGTGAGTTGATTGGCTTGCTTCTGCTATGTCGTAAAGAGCGCGATACGCTTTCTCCAACGATGCTCGCACCGGTTGCGGCAATCAGCAGTATGGCAGCAACTGCGCTCCATAACACGCAGCTTTACCAAAAAGTGCAGGAGGAGGGCATTCGACGGCAGGTCATCTTGGAAAGTATCGCCGACAGCGTTGTAGTGTGTGATGCTCAACGTCGCGTGGTATTGATGAACCATGCCGCCGAAAAATTGCTCAACGTCCATGATTGGGCCGACCGTCGCTTGCATTTTAGTGAGCTTCCGCTACATGCGCTTAACGAGACCAAGACGTTGCTCACGACCGAAGGCCAACAGCCGATGCGTTACGAGGCGCACGGCCGTATTTTGAGCGCCAGCAGCGCGGGATGGGCTGCGGCAGCATCTGGCGCTGCTGGTGAAGTGATTGTGCTGCACGACATCAGCACCGAGGTAGCGTTGGATCAAGCCAAGACCGACCTGATTGCCATGATTTCGCATGAGCTGCGGACGCCGCTGACCGGTATTCTTGGTGCTGTTGATCTGCTTGTTAAGGGTTATGGCGGTCAGCTTTCAGCCTTGCAAACGGAGCTAGCCAACGCGGCGTTGCGGCAAAGCCGAGCAATGAGCGCACTAATCGATAAAGCAGTGATGGTCGCGAATATCGAGACGGGCCAGTTGCATTTCACCGTGCAGCCAACGTATGTACGTGATATTGTCGAGGCTGCTACAAAAGATTTTGTTCGAAATGCAGCGTCCAACGTACAGGTAACCTTTGATGTTGACGATGACGTTCCACCAGTGATGGTCGATCCCCAGAAAATCAGGATCGTGCTGGAGCAACTGATCGACAATGCGCTGAAATATGGAGGTGGAGAACCTGTTGAAGTTATCGTTCGCCGTGAAGATGAGGATGTGCTGATCGGGGTGCGTGATTACGGCATTGGCATGGCTCCCGAGCAGGTGCGACAAGTTTTCGGTCGGCTCAATCGCAGCGCAGATAGCTCAAATACGGCACAGCGCGGCCTTGGTTTAGGGCTGGTAATTGCGCGTGCCCTGATCGAGCGTCAAGGTGGAACAATCAATGTTGAAAGCAAGCTGGGCGAGGGAAGCTTCTTCTGGGTAACGGTGCGTGAGACAAGCGATGTGGCAGAGCTCTTGGTTGCATAAAATAGCATTCCGCACATTGCGTCGTTATCCGCTTTATATACTGAGCGCGCTAACGATGTGTTTTGCCGTGCTTGCGATCATGGGTACGTCAGGGATTGGATTGGCACTGGTTGCTCCACAAGCAGAAACGTTGCCGGTCAGCTTGCTTTCCGCGCTTTCCGCCAACTACGCGCGGTGGCCAGATGCTCAACCTCGCCAGCCCCGTTTGGACGATGCGATTATCTCGGAAGTAGATCGTGATGAGAACGTTCGTCGTACACCACCACAGGCGGGTGACACGTCGGTAGTCCCTGTGGATATCGAGCCTTTGCCACAGGCTGATGCGGCTGTTGTTGTAGCAACGACGACGCCAACTCCAACGCCGCAGGGAACGGGTAGCGATGATATTGACTCGGGCGTCAATGGAAGTTCTCAACCGGACCCTTCAACTGCAACAACCACTCCAGTAACAACCAATACAATTGTTCCTGATGCTTCGAGTACGCCTACGCCTAGCCCAACCATGGAGCAGTTGGAACCGGAAGGAACCGAGCTTGCGGCAACGGTTATGCCAACGGCAACTATGGCCGCGACCCGCACTCCACCGGCATCATCAACGGCGACGCCAAGGCCAACATCCCCAACACCAATACCTGCCCAGCCGCCAACAGCAACGTTGGTTGCCACTGCATTGCCCACCTCAGCGGCAACCACAACAGCCTTGCCGCTGACGCCAACCCCTACGCTGAGTGCAACACCACAGCCATCACCGACACCGACCGTGACGGCAACAGTTGTACCTGGGCCGGAGCCTACGCAAGTAGCAACAGCAACACCAACCAATACACCGACAACAACGCCAACCAACCCAGCAATACCAACAGCAACGGCAACACCAACGCCGGTAGCGACTGCGACTGCTATTCCTACACCAACAAATATGGCAACGGCAACAGGGATACCAACCTGGACGCCAACGCCAACGAATACAGCGACACCAACTGTCATGCCGACATGGACCGTGATACCGACTGCTACGCCAACGGCAACACCAACGAATACAGCGACACCAACTGTCACGCCGACATGGACAGCGACCGCGACGCCAACGGATACAGCGACACCAACGCCAACACCGACGCCAACCAATACGGCGACCGCAACGCCAACGAATACGGCGACGGCGACCGCGACCGCAACGCCAACAGCAACGCCAACTAATACAGCGACAGCAACGCCAACACCGACGCCAACAACGCATGTGCCAATCAGGCCTATATTGGAATGTGTCGTGGAGCGAGGGAACGCAGACTTTGTGGCCTATTTCGGGTACGATAATCCGAACGACTGGACAGTAATTATCGAGATCGGCCCAAATAATCGGTTTCCCCAGGCGGCAGATGTGGGTCAGCCAACCAGTTTTGCACCTGGTCGTTCAGGAGCGTATCCCGACGCCGTATTCGGGGTTAGGTTTGAGGGAGCGTTGGTCTGGCAGCTCGACGGATCGAGTGTAATAGCGTCAGCAGGTTCACCACGCTGTCCGAAGTAAGGATTGGAACACCAGGAGTACGTTGTTGTTGCATCAATCCCTAGCCAGTGTCCTAAAAACAAGGGCGCTGGTTTTAGTTTACTCAGTGTGCCGCCAAATACTCGGTCCATTGACTCAAAATTGCGCGTAAATGATGAGGTGCTTCGATGGGGAGTGACAGATGGGCTGCTGGTAGTGCAGTTGGAAGAATATACTGCTGCTTCGACGGCTGATTAGAGGTTGGCGTATCGTTGATGGCGACGATTAGACAAGCCGTGGTAGCGATCTGTTCAAGCACAGTGTGGTCGTTTTGCAGGTTGAAGCTAATTGCCCAGGTACACGCTACCGGTTCGATATACGTTATAACAACAATGGCTAGGCTACGAGGAAGATCGGCAAGCCACTGGGTGGCAACAAGCGGCTGGTCCTGTTCATCCTGTTCCGCTCGGAGAACTCGTGGTAAGTCGGCAACATCAAGTCGTTGGTCCGCCTCGATCCAAACGAGTGGTTGCAGCGTTCCGCCTTCTTCGATAACCAGCGCCGCGCTTGTGACTGAAAGCGCCGAGTCGGCAACGGCACGCCATGGCGGTGTCACTTGCGGAACATATGGCAGTGCATCGGCAGGACGTTGCGCGATAATCATTGGCACTGGCTGACGCCGATGAATTTCACCCGACCGATACGCCCACCACGCTCGCCGTCGAAGGTCAGACACTATTGCGAACAGCAGTCCTGTGATTGTGCCAACACGCCGAAACAATGTATCCATTGCCTTTCTTGTTGGACGCTCCATTGCATAAGGTATGCCGCCAAGCGCCGCGACAATTTGACCAACACTTGCAGTGAATAGCATCATTTGGCCCTATTCAAGCGTGTATTCAGCCGATAGCATTACACAAACATCAGCTATGGGTCGGCCTGTTTTTACCAGACCGACCCATAGCATCATTTATTGGCCCCCAACAGGTGCGGTTGATGGCGCGCGAAGCGGCGCGCTAATCTCATGCATGTAGTGCAAAATCTCGCGGTACGAGTTGACCATCGATGTTTCGTAGTATTCGATGTTACGCTCGGCGCAAAAGGTTTTGATGATTGCCTGAAGCTCGCGCAGATTGTGACGCGGTACCGTGGGGAACAAATGATGCTCAATCTGGTAGTTAAGACCGCCATACCAGAAGTCCACGACTGGATGCGAACGAATGTTGCGCGAGGTCAACACCTGGATTCGCAGAAAGTCGAGCTGGGTGTTATCGTCGATGACCAACATACCTTTATGGTTTGGCGCGAAGACCGAGGCCATGTAAAAGCCGCTCAACGCCTGACGCACCAGCACAATAATCACGGTTGCCCACGGGCCGAGGAAATACAACGGCAGGCCGATATACAGCAACCAATGCAACGCGATCAGACTTAGCTCTACCCAGCGATAGCGTGGCGGGTCCTTGAACAGAATGTATATGGCATACAAATGCATGCTCGTGGCCTGGAAGAACAACAGCGGCATGAACAAAAACGCCTGGTACTTCACCAGTAACCGGACGAAGCCGCGCTTTTCCAGCGCCTGTTCAACCGAAAAGGCCATAATCGGAATGTCGATATCGGGGTCCATATCAACGTGGTTCGGGCTGGCATGATGTTGATTGTGCTTGCGTACCCAGTAGCCGTAGCTGATCCCTAGCAGCAAGTTGGCATGGATCATACCGCTCACTACGTTTTGCCAGCCATGTCGAAACATCTGCCGATGACCTGACTCATGCATCACAAACCCGAGCTGACCTGAGATAAAGCTGAGAAACGCAGCATTAAGCGCGATGATCCAGGGATTGCGGGACCAGGCGAAAATGGCGAAGCAAAGAGCCAGCAGCGCGGCATTGACAAGGATCATCAGCAGTGACGCGCCCGGTCGTTTTTCTAAAAGTCCAGCTTGCAGCACTCGATGCTTGAGTTCCGCGTAGTCGTTGCGTGGCATTACAAATCCTTTCTTGGATCTCGCAGCGCTGATGTTGATGTAGGCATCCTAACGCTGCATCACGACGGTG
>JASKZZ010000194.1 GCA_030147335.1 Herpetosiphonaceae bacterium
GTCCGGCCAGCCTAAGCCAATCCGGCCACGATCAGCCTCCACAAGGCGTACCTCGACTTCAAGCACGTCGCCGACGTTGAGGATAGTACCTTGAGGTACCTGGCTACGATGCAACAGCCCATCATGCTTCACACCAATGTCTACAAACGCGCCAAAATCAACGACGTTACGCACCGTACCCATTAATCGCAAGCCTGGCTGCACATCGGATAACGAGAGAACGTCACTCCGCAGAATTGGTGTTGGCAAGTCGGCGCGAGGGTCGCGGCCAGGCCGTAATAGCTGCTCAAGAATGTCGCTCAGCGTCGGAATACCTGTTTTAAGCGCTGCCGCTAGGCTCGACAACGACTCCATTTCTTGAAGTTTCGTCAGCGGGCCTTCTCGCTCATGCAGCGAGGTTTTGAGTGTAAGGCCGGCATGCCGCAGAACTGCGTCGGCGACTGGGTAACTTTCGGGATGGATCGCGCTTGTGTCCAACGGAGTATCGCCGTCACGAATACGCAAAAAGCCTGCCGATTGTTCAAATGCTTTTGGACCAAGACCTGCGACCCGCTTAAGTGCTTGTCGATTCACAAACGGGCCTTGAGCATCCCGATGCGCAACGATCCGCTCTGCTAGCTTTGGGCCAATACCCGCCACATATGTCAACAAAGCCGGCGATGCAGTGTTAACGTCAACACCAACCCGATTAACGACGCTTTCCACCACCGTTGATAACGACTCAGCCAGCGCCTGTTGATCAACGTCGTGCTGGTACAAGCCAACGCCAATCGCTTTTGGCTCAATCTTCACCAGTTCAGCGAGTGGGTCCTGCACTCGACGCGCAATCGAAACAGCGCCGCGCAGACTGACATCAAGCTCGGGCAATTCAGCACGCGCGAGTGGACTGGCACTGTACACACTCGCGCCTGCTTCGCTAACCAACAGATACTTGACGTCGGTCATTTCACGCGTCAGCTCGGCAATGACCTGTTCGGTCTCGCGCGAAGCGGTACCATTTCCAATAGCAATCAATGTTACGTTATGTTTAGTGATCAAATCTTGCAGCATACGCAGCGCATTCGCTCGTTGCATTTGCGGCGGATGGGGATACATTGTAGCCGTTGTTCGTAATTTGCCGGTTGCATCAACAATGGCAATTTTACAGCCGGTACGAAAGCCAGGGTCAACACCCAGAACTGTCTGGTTTTGTAGCGGTGGTTGTGAAAGAAGTGAACGAAGATTATCGGCAAAAACACGAATCGCATGCGCCTCGGCTCGTTCCGTTAAGGTGCGGCGGACATCACGTTCAATTGCCGGCAGCAACAACCGATCAGCGGAATCGGTAATGGCCAGCGTTAGTTGTTCCGCAAAGGGCGAACGACGATCAGGCCGGAAGCTTAATCCAATTGCCGTTTGCCAGTCGCGCTCCGGCACGACCACCCGCACCCGCAGCACCTTATCGGTTTCACCCCGATTGATTGCCAGAACTTGATACGGTCGCAGTCGATCAATCCGACCAGCAAAATCATAGTACGTCTGGTACACGCCGCGCGGATCATCGGCTGCGGGAAGCTTGTCGCACTGCACACTACCCCACTGCAGCGCCTTATCACGAGTATTCCGGCGAACATCGGGTTGATCGCTGATTAGCTCGGCAACAATATCACGCGCTCCTGATAACGCAGCCTCAACGTCTGGAACATCGGCGGTGATATATTGTCTGGCAATCTCTGCTACCGTCTGCCGAGGACTCGCCTGATTCAGCACCATCATCGCTAACGGTTCTAGGCCACGTTCACGCGCTACACTCGCCCGCGTCCGTCGTTTTGTTTTATAGGGCTGATACAAGTCTTCCAGCGCTGTGCGGGTTTCTGCCGACATAATTTGTTCACGCAGCTCCGGCGACAGTTTGCCCTGGGCTTCGACCGCCGCAAGGATCGTTTGGCGGCGTTCATCAAGCGCCCGCAGACTTTCGAGCGCCGCATGGATCTGTCGCAGCTGCTCCTCATCCAGCCCTGCCGTCCGCTCCTTGCGGTAACGGGCAATAAACGGGATGGTGTTCCCAGAGTCGAGCAGAGCAATTGTGGCGGCGACCTGCTCCGGTCGTACCTGCACCTGCGTAGCTATCACCTGATCGTACAGCATGGAGTACCCTTGGTATCGTCAACAATACACGGCGATATGATACCAGACTACTTGTACAGCAAACACCGAATAGCCGCTTTCAATGCCGAATTTTTGGTACAATCTACCGTTGCAGCACAGTAGCAAGGAAATAGCCGTGTTCGATCCGTCTAGTCCCAACATGGCAGCCAAACTGCTCGAAAGTGAGCAGCGTTTTCGTGGAACGTTTGAACAAGCAGCCGTTGGAATGGCACATGTTGCGCTCGATGGACGCTGGCTTTCGGTTAATCAGAAGCTTTGTGAGATTGTTGGATACAGCCGCGATGAGCTGCTGACAAGTACCTTTCAAGACATCACCCACCCCGATGACCTGGATGTTGACCTTTCCAATGTTAATCAGCTTCTCGCCAATGAGATTGATACCTACACTCTTGAAAAGCGCTATCTACAAAAAAACGGGATGATTGTTTGGATCAATCTAACCGTTTCATTGGTGCGTGACGCTGCGGGAACACCGAAATATTTTATTGCTGTTGTTGAAAACATCGATCTGCGAAAACAGGTTGAAGCAGCGTTGAGGCGGAGCGAGCAACTGTACCGCACGCTGGTCGATACAATGCCGCAGATCATGTGGTTAAGCCAATCTAACGGTACGGTTGAGTTCTTTAATAAGCACTGGTACACTTACACCGGCTTGACTGAAGATGAAAGCTTAGGGCAGGGATGGCTGCAAATACTTCATCCCGATGACCGCGAGCAAGCTATCCAGGTTCGCTTGACGGCGCTCCAGAACGGCAAGGAATATCACGTTGAGACGCGGTTCAAGCAGCAAGACGGCTCGTACTGCTGGCATGTAGCGCATGTTGTTCCACTGCGCGACGAAGCCGCAAACATTATCGCGTGGCTTGGCATGGCTACCGAGATTGACGCGCGCAAACGAGCAGAAGAAACGCTTGGATTTCTGGCCGAGGCCAGTGCCGCGCTCAGCGCTTCATTCGATTACGAGGGAACACTGCAAACAGTTGCTCGGCTTGCAACGCCACGCATCGCCGACTACTGCGTTATCGACCTCCTTGATGACAATGGCCAAATTGAACGGGTTGCTGCGGAACACAGTGATCCAACGCAGCAATATCTGGTTCAGCAACTGCGCCAGTATGCTCCACGCCAGAACTCTCGTAGCCCGTTGCTGAATGTACTGCGAACGGGAGAAGCCGAATTCGTTCCGCAAGTAACCGATGATTGGCGACAAAGCGTTGCTCAGAATGATGAACATTTTCAGCTCATACAAAAACTTTCGCTTCACTCAGTCATCATGGCGCCGATGCTGGTGCGAGGACAACCAATCGGGGTGCTATCGCTAGCGTCAGTTGGACCGCATCGTCAATATGACCAAACCGACCTGACATTGGCTTTAGATCTAGCCAGCCGTGCCTCGCAAGCTGTTGATAACGCGCGGCTTTACCAGATTGCTCAGATCGCTATTCGTGAACGTGATGCACTGGTCGGTATTGCATCGCACGAGCTTAAGAACGCACTCGCCGCTTTATCGGGTCAAGCGCATATTCTTCAGCGACGGGCACAGCGTGAAAACATGCTGACCGAGCGGAATGATCGCAGCCTCAATATCATTCTTGAGCAATCCGAACGACTAAATACAATGCTCGACTCGCTGCTTGATGTATCGCGGATCGGCTCGAATCAGTTTATGGTTGAGCGTAAGCCGCTGGATGTAGTGCAGCTCACGGCCCAGGTGGTACACGAAACGCAGTCAGTGGTGATCGAGCAAGGACGGCATACCTTAATATTTCAAGCACATGCTCCGTCGCTGGCCGTGGATGGTGACGAAGTACGTCTGACGCAAGTGCTGCGTAATTTGGTCGGAAACGCCATTAAGTACAGCGAGCCAGGCAGCGTTGTTGAGATTCGGGTGGAACGTCGTGATGATCAAGCGTGTATCGTCATCCGCGACGAGGGCATTGGCATTCCCGCCGAGGCCTTGCCGCGTTTGTTTGAGCGCTTTTACCGTGCGAATACCAACCACACTTTTACGGGCCTCGGCATCGGGTTGTATGTGGTGCAAGAAATTGTGG
>JASKZZ010000252.1 GCA_030147335.1 Herpetosiphonaceae bacterium
GTGGACAGCGTTGCTGCGACGGTTTGTGCAAGATGGAAATGTCGATTACGGCACGATGGCTCGTGTGCGTCGGCTGGTGGAAATGTATCTTGGACAATTGGCGAAACAAGATCCCGAAAGCTTTATCGACGCGGACGACCAACTCGCCTTCTACGTTAACGCTTACAACGCGATTGCGATTCATCAAATCTTGGTTCACTATCCGGTCGCCTCGATCCGGGCAATTCCCTGGGCGTTTTTGCGTCCCTATCCCGTCGGACGACGCAATGTTTCGCTCCACACGCTCCACAGCACCTTTCTGCGCTCCTTTGGCGATCCCCGTATCCACGCAGCAATTTGTGGCGCCGCAACCGGCTTTCCAGCTTTGGCTGCGGAAGCGTATATGGGCACGACGTTGCAACATTCACTTGATACCGCCATGCGAGGGTTTCTCGCGGATGAGCAGCATGGACTTCGCTATAATCCCGCGACACATACAGTTGTGGTATCACCGATCCTACGCTGGTTTGGCAGCGATTTTGTAACACCATCAGCCATGCCCGGCGCTGTACATCTTGTAAACGGATGGCTACAACCACTGCATGTTTTTGCAGCGTTACAGCCGTGGCTGCCGCCCGCATTAGCGGCAGCAGTGGACACACAACCACGCGTACAATTTGCCGACTTTGATTGGCAACTAAACGAATATCACCCAATCACAACAGGTCGAACAATTCGTAGAAAATAAATGCAACTTTTGGCGGTTTAATACGTATGTCTTATAAGAGGATAATGAGCGTGTATATCTGTATAAGATTTTGTTAAAATACTGTAAACGCATCCTTAATTCCAGCCCATCCCGCTCATCAGGTACAAACACTGCATATGAATCATCCGCCCTTCCAAATTGGGGTTACTGCTGACCTCCCAGGCACTATTGCATTGATTCGTCGCGCCACCAACATTCGCACTGTGGTTGGGGTGCTACAGGAATACATAGCCCAGGTAACGCAGCCCTACGCCATGCAGTTAATGTGGCAGGCGGATGGTGTGACTCAATCACTCTTCTCCGATCAGCCGACGCTGCGTTTGCCGTCGCAGAGCGAGTTGATGCTCCTTCTTGCAGGACAAACCGCCCATGGTGGCAATACGGCCTACCTCCCAATACTAGTGCTTGGCGAACTACGCGGCTGGATGGCGCTGCAAGGAGGCCACATTGACACACGTACATACGAGGCGGTACAGCACGCAGGTATGGCGCTGGCACTGCTTGAGCGACAGGCATCTCAAGTGACAGCAAGCCGCGAACTTTCGATGATGAACAAAATTGGGCAGATGTTGTCCACAACGCTGCATCTTGAGCAACTGTTACCTAATTTGGCGGTAGTGGTGCGCGAGTTCATCATCGCCCAGGATTTCTATATCGCCTTGATCGATGAAAGCGGCAACCAACTAAGCTTTGCCTATCTTTCGACTGACCAAGGAATGCCCACATCTAGCCAGCCGTGGCCGATTGATACGGGCTTGACTGGTCAGATCATTCGCTCAAACGCGCCAATTGTTACGGATGACTACTTGGCAGAATGCGCTCGACGCGGTATTCAACCGCAGGTTCCGGCAAACATGGTGTATAGCCAGGCCTGGATGGGCGTTCCACTTTGTCATCATGATCGTGTGCTTGGGGTAATGGTGGCCGGTATTAGTGATCGCAGCGCCCAATATTCTGAAACAGACGTGCATCTGATGTCGTCGGTTGCAGCGCAGGCAGCCGCAGCAGTGGCGAATGCGCAGCTTTACAAACAGGTGCAGCAACAGGCAAGCCAGCTTGCCCTGATCAACAGAATTGGACGCACCATTAGCGCAACACTCGACCCACAACAAGTGCCCGTGCTGATCATGCAAGAGCTAAAGGCGGCGCTCGATGTTGAGGACGGCTCGGTGCTGATCGAAGACCAGCAGACGAATGAGCTGGTGGTGCGCTACACGATGGAGCCGACCAAAGGGCTGCGCTTGCCACACGGCGTTGGCCTACCCGGCGAAGCGCTACGCTTTCAAATGGTTCGGATCGCTAACGAGATGCAAAATGACTCGCGTGGTTACGAGCCGTTTGATGCAATCAGCACCGTTCCAACTCGCTCAATCATGTGTGCGCCGTTATCTGGACGGTACGGTCTGCGCGGTGTGCTTCAGCTGCGAAACAAGCGCACTGGGCCATTTACACAGATGGACAGCGAGCTGATCCAAGCAGTGGCTGAGCAAGCGGCAGTTGCCCTGGAAAATGCAGAACAATATTCTTACACCGATACTGCGCTGACCATACATATTGCCGACCTTGAGCAGCGTAACCGGCAGCTTACGAATATTGTGACGCTCAGTAATAACCTGCGCTCAACCAATGATGTTCACCGCGTTGGCGAGCATATCGTTACTGCTGTGCAACAAATGACAGGCAGTCCACGCATATGTATAGGCCTGGTCGAGCCGGACCGGCAGGCAGTACGAGCCGTAGCGGTATTTGGACTTGATCCGCAATACACAAACGCGCCGCGAGAATACTGGACACCCATCAGTGCGGCACAGCAGATGATCCAGGATGCACAGCAGATTAGTACATTGACCTACAAGGTGGGACGACATCGCCTCGCGCCTGATTTTGCAAACTGTATCCTGTTATCGCTGCTTGACACTAATGGCCTGCTGGTAGGAATGATTGCCTTCGACACCGAAGGAGACGAGGTATCGCTATCTAACGCGTTGTTGCACGAACTAGAAATCGTTGCTAATCAAGCCGCGAGCGCCGTTGTTAACGCTCGCCTCGCCAATGACCAATCACAAACAGTTGATCGCTTAACCGCGCTCAATGCATTGAGCCTGGCAGTCACAACCACACTGCTCTCGACCGATGAAATAATGCAAATGACCGTCGCAGGAGCGATCGGGACGACCAACGGATTTGCTGGTGGATGGTCTGTTCTAGGCCGTGATAATACGATGCGCCAAAAAGTCTTATACCTTCCTCATGATTGCGAGATCGAGGTATTGCCTTTCTTGGATAACATCACCGCCGATTATATTCAGCTGGATGAAACGCATGTCCCAGCATCGCTTGTTGGAAAAGGCGTGCGCAATTTGTTTATCGTGCCGGTGCGTGGCGCGAAGCTCACACTCGGCAGTCTCTGGATTGCCTATTCTGACGGGGCGATCTCTGCAACAGAGCGTGAAATGGTTGTGTTGTACGCCAAAATGGCAGGCGCGGTACTGGAAAATCTACGGCTGTTTGATGAAGTAAGTGCTGCTCACGACCGGCTAGCTTCGATTTTGGCATCAACCGCAGAAGGTATGTTACTGGCCACGGCACAAGGGAAAATTGCGGCGGCGAATACTGCACTCCGACAACTGTTGGGCTTGTCGGACGCGCCTCTGGAAGATGTGCCGGTTACCGCGTTACATCAGTTGCTTCAGGCCTCCGACGATCAAGAGCGCGTACAGCCGATAGCTGAATCGATTTTAGCAGTTGCGCGTGGCGCGACTCTGGAACGTACTGGCGAGCTAAGCATGACAATGCCCTCCCCGCGTGATCTAGCGTGGAGCGTACTACCAGTGCGTGGCTCGGCCAATCAGTCATCGGCGGCGCTGCTGGTACTGCGGGACGTTACAAGGGAGCGTCAAGCCGAAAAGCTCCGGCAAGATCTGGCCAACATGATCGTGCATGATTTGCGAGCGCCACTTACCAACATGATTGTTTCTAACGATCTATTACTTAAACAAATTAGTGGACCGCTAACAGCATCGCAGCAACGTATTCTTGAGATCGCAGGCAATAGCAGCCAGCAAATGCTTGATTTGGTGAATGCGCTGCTTGACATTCGCCGCCTGGAGCAGCGGCAGCTTGAGATCCAGCGCCAGCCGGTCGAGATATTTGAGATCGTAGAGGCGGTATTCGAGCGGCTTGAACGGGTTGCCGATGATCGGCGGGTGCACCTTGTTAATACAACGGCTCCACTACCACCAATCAGCGCTGATGTCGATCTGGTGCGCCGAGTTGTGCAAAATCTGGTTGACAACTCTACAAAATTTAGCCCACGCGACAGTACCGTTACGGTCAGTGGGTTGGTGGCTGATCATGCAGATCTACCAACGCAACATGCAGATGGCCGCTGGCTCATCATGTCGATTGCTGACCAAGGCAAGGGCGTGCCGGAAGCATACCGAACTGTTATTTTTGAGCTATTTGGCCAAGCTCCAACTGGCCGTGGCCAGGGAACCGGGTTGGGACTGGCGTTTTGTAAGCTAGCGATTGCCGCCCACGGCGGTATGATCTGGGTCGAGGATGGACCGGCAGGTGGCGCGGTCTTCCGCTTCAGCCTACCCTTAGCCTAGCTGCACATACTTTGGTCAAAGCGCCATGTTCCTTAGCCAAGGAACATGGCGCTTTTGTACATACCGCAGTCGCTCAAACATCATTCGCAAACTTGTGCTACGCCATTGGCAGCAGTACAATGCTACGATATAAACGTGTTTAGAACTGTTGCGAAAGAACGAATTCGTAGCGCGAGATAACGGGTGCAATGCCAGAACTAACCTATACCGCGATCAAGGACCAACCTTTATTTGAGGAGCGGCTCAAAAATGTTCCGCTCACGCCGGGCGTGTATTTGTGGAAAGATGCCACCGGCAAAATCCTTTACGTCGGCAAGTCCAAGGCGCTACGCGACAGGATGCGCTCTTATTTTGGCGCGCCCAAGGGATTGAGCGCAAAAACCCGGCGTCTGGTTTCACTCATCGCTGATTTCGATTACGTGCTAACCTCAAGTGAGCTTGAAGCGCTCGTGCTTGAGATGAACCTGATCAAGCAGCATCGACCGAAATATAATGTGCTGCTCAAAGATGATAAAAGCTACCCTTATATCAAAATTACGTTGCAAGAAACATGGCCGCGTATCTTTACCACCCGCAAGGTACTCGAAGACGGCGCGCGCTACTTTGGCCCGTTCGCGTCTGCTGGCTCAGTTCGCGCAACGCTCAAGCTGCTCAACAAGCTGTTCCACTTCCGTCCACCCTACGATTGCTCCGACGTTAAGTTCGACCGGCATCGTAAAATGGGCAAGCCCTGCATGTACTATGATATTCGCCGCTGTCTCGGGCCATGCGTTCCAGAGCTAACATCCAATGACGAGTATCGTAAAGCAATTAGCGACGTGTGCTTGTTTCTTGAAGGGAAGTCGGAGCAAATTGTTCGCGGCCTGCGCAGTAAAATGCTGGCGGCGTCCGAAGAGCTAGAGTTTGAGCGCGCCGCCTACATTCGCGATCAGGTTGAAGCACTGGAAAAAGTATTGGAGCGCCAAAAGGTGCTCAAAACTGCCGCTACCGATCAGGACGTAATTGCTTTTGCGCGCGAAAACGGTTCCGCTGTTGTGCAAATCTTTTTTGTGCGCGGCGGTAAGCTGATCGGCGCAGAACCGTTTACGCTGGAAGGCGCGGAAGACACAAACGATCAGGAATTGATTGGTCAATTTCTCACACAGTTCTACGACTCGGCGACCTCGATTCCGAATAACATCCTGCTTGCTGAACATCCCGAAGAAGCAGATATCATCGAGCGATGGCTGGAGCAAAAAGGTGGGCACCGGGTTGCGCTCAACGTGCCGCGCCGTGGTGAAGCGCGGCAGCTGCTCGATCTTGCGGCGAAAAACGCAGCGCAGAAATTGGAAGAAGTCCGTCTCCAATGGCTTAATTCGTCGCAGCGTGCGATTGGGGCACTTTCTGAGCTACGTGATCTTCTTGACCTACCCGGTCTGCCACGCCGAATTGAATGCTACGATATTTCCAACACGCAGGGCACCAACTCGGTCGGCTCGATGGTTGTGTTTGACGGCGGTGAGCCGAAAAAAGGTGAGTATCGGCGTTTCAAAATTAAAACTGTTGAAGGCGCGAATGACGTAGCCTCGCTGCAAGAGGTTTTGCGCCGCCGCTTCCGTCGCGCACAGCAAGCACAGGGCGAGATCGTTGAGATCAATCATGCGACAGACACCGACCAGCCACCAGCAGACCTTATCAATGCTCCTGACCCGTCGGATACTGGTGCGCCAAGCGCCGGTGATGGTCAAGAGATTGATGAACGGTGGGCCGATTTGCCGGATCTAGTGATTATTGACGGAGGCAAACCGCAAGTCAACGCCGTCAAAGCAGTGCTGGATGAACTAGCGTTTGGTCATATTCCAGTGGTTGGCGCAACCAAGGGACCGAACCGTGATCGCTTCGATCTACAGCTGCCACACACGCCCAGCCCGATTGTGCTGCCGCGTTCATCGCCGGCACTGCATCTGGTACAGCAGATTGACGAAGAAGCACATCGTTTCGCGATCACGTACCACCGCAAGCTCCGCGACAAAACTACGTTTGCGTCGCCTTTAGTAGAAATTCCGGGCATTGGCCCCAAGCGCAAGCAGGCGCTGCTCAAACGCTTTGGCTCGCTTGATGGCATTCGTCATGCTTCAGTTGATGATCTAGCCTCCGTACCCGGCATGACGCGCAAAGCAGCGGAGGAACTGAAGCTTTTGCTTTAGAACGCTGGCATCGGCACTTTCAACGTATGGTGCGGGAAGAGTACACGGGATGTTGCAGATAGGCATTGCTTGCCACTTGCTACAGATACTCGTACAATATACTCGCCCCATGTATGGAAAGGTTTCGCATGTCGTCGCTGCTTAAAATCCGGCCTATTGGCCGCTTATACCTGCTCATCTGCTTAAGTTCGCTGTTGGTCGCTTGCCAAACCGGAACAAATGTAGCTTCATCGCCTGCCGCAAGCGCCGCATTCACACCAGTGCCGACAACAATCGCTTCGCCTCCGCCTGCTACAGATACGGCACAAAGTCCTCTAGCTGTTGCTGCGACGCAAACCATCACATCCACCGCATCCAGCGAGCTAGGAGAGCCGTCAGAAGAACCTAGTACGGTAACAAGCCAGCCCGACGAGCTAGCAACAATCGAGTTACTGAACAGCATTGCCCTACCAGCCCGCGATCAAGTTGAGCTAGCGTATGCATATGGACGAACACAGACCAAGCAGCGTGAAGTGCGAACCACCCCACTTGATGTCAAGGTTGGTGACAAGCAATCATTCAACGCAACCGACGTTGGCGCTGCATCAGATGATCCCAACCGCAACTTTGTAATCAATGCAACACTCGCGTTGATACTAGATCATGTACTGATTTATGTTGAAGATGGCGTCGAGGTCGATATGGAAGCGCTGGAACAGTCCAGCCGCGAATTCAACGACAAGATTTATCCACGCACCCGTGAGCTATTTGGCTCGGAGTGGACCCCAGGAATTGACGGTGATCCACGGCTCACCATTCTTAACGCGCGTATTCCCAGTGCCGGTGGCTACTTTTCGAGTGCCGATGAGGTACCAAGGAGTGTTAACAAATATTCTAACGAACGTGAGATGTTCTATATCAACATTGACAGCTACATCCCAGGCACACCCGAATATGCCAGTACGTTGGCACACGAATTCCAACACATGATCCAGTGGAACGAGGCTGAGCGAACGCCAACGTGGTCGAATGAAGGCTTATCGCAGCTAGCCCAAGAGCTGAACGGGTTTGAAGAAGACGCATCCGGTTCTACTGTTGCATATCTAGCCGATCCAGACATACAGTTAACAACCTGGGGTGCAACACCCGCAGACTCAGCAGCCCATTACGGCGGCTCGTACCTGTTCATGTCCTACTTTTATGAGCAGTACGGCAAAGACTTGGATTTGCGGCGCTTAATCCGAGAAGCAGCCGGCGAAAACCTTGAAGTTTTTGCTACCATTGCACAACAACAGAACAAGGCAATTCAAGACTTTGGAGACCTTTTTGCCGATTGGGCTATTGCGAACGTACTCAACAATCGGCGTGTTGGACAGGGTCGTTATGCCTACAACTACCTGACGGAAACGATTGAGCCGCAGGCAGCGCAGCGTGAGATCGAGGACACTGTCGCGCAGTTTGGTGTTGATTACTGGCAGATCCCTGTAGGAGCGAAAGAGCGTGTTTTGCGTTTCGACGGAAGTGATACAATACAGGTCGTTACAGCACAGCCGCAGGGTCGCGCGATGTGGTGGAGCAATCGTGGCGACGATATGCATTCGACCTTAACTCGCACTGTGGATTTGCGTAACGTCGCCAGCGCAACATTGCAGTTCCGGCTTTGGCATCAGATTGAGGATGGCTGGGATTACGGTTTCGTTTCAGTTTCGACTGATGGAGGACAACGCTTTACCACGTTGCCTGGTAGGCATACCACAAGCGACGATCCGCAAAATCAGAACTTTGGACATGGCTACACCGGCACAAGCGGAGCGCCTACAACAGTTAGTCCCGACCAGAACGACATTCAGCCAAGCTGGATTGAAGAACAAATTGACCTGACACCATACGTCGGCAAGCAGATTCTGCTGCGTTTCTCGTTGGTTAATGACCAGGGCTTTAACTTGCCCGGCATAGCGCTTGATAGCATTGCTATACCCGAAATCAATTTTCGTGACGATGCGGAAAATGAGGGTGCTGAATGGCAAGCAAACGGATTTGTCCGAACAGACAACCAGCTTGACCAGCAGTGGGAAGTGCGGATTGTACGAATCAAAGGGCAGACGGTTGCGGTCGAGCCGTTAGCATTGGATCAGCAAGAGCAAGGCGAGGTTCGTTTAGCGCCGAACGAGCGCGGCATTGTTGTCATTGCACCGACTACGCCCCATACCACGGAGCGCGCAAGCTACCAGCTCAGCTTAGGACAACGCTAGAACATACAAGGAGTATCGCTCATGGAGCATGTGCCGGAACAACTCGCGATGGATTTGCCCCCAGCCACCGATCAGCCAGGCGTTATCCTGATCGTGGAGGACGATTTAGGCACTGGACAGCTCCTAAGTGATTTTCTAGGATCCGAGTCATACGAGGTGCGGTGGACAAGTGACCCGGAAGAGGCGATTGTGATGGTCGAGCAGGGCATACCCGATCTGGTCTTGCTTGATGTGATGTTGCCACCCAATAATGGTTATGAAGTGTGTCGGCGCATTAAGGCTGTGCAAGGAGTATTTACGCCGGTTATTTTGCTGACGGGGCGCAACAGTGTTAAGGACAAACTGCGTGGCTTCGAGGCAGGCGGCGATGATTATGTCGTTAAGCCGTTTATCAACGACGAGCTGCTGATTCGGGTACGGTCGATGATTCGCATTCGGATGATGGAACGCGAGCAGCTTCGGCTTTCGGCAGAGCTGGCAACCATGGTCGAATCCAACGCGCAGTTGTACGAGCAGGCCCGTGACGACGCCGACATCAAGGCCGCGCTGCTGCAAGAGCTTAACCACCGCGTTCGCAACAACCTAGCGGCGATCAGTGGCTTTTTAGAGATGGAGCTGTCGCGCGCTGAACCGGGTTCGAGCCAGGATGTGTTGCAGCGAGCAACAGCACGCGTTCGCTCAATGGCGATTGTACACGACGTGCTGGCCTCGCATGAAAACCAGCTTGCGCCCTTTCGTGAGGTTGCCGAGCGGCTGGCACGTACGATTCAACCGTTCTACGATCCGCATATGCAAGCCACAACAACCGTTACTGGTGATGCCTTGTTGATCCCGCCGGAACAGGTCTCGCCACTGGCAATGGTGTTAAACGAGCTGCTGACCAATAGTTTCCGTCATGCGTTCTTGCCGGGACACTCCGGCAGTGTTGAGGTTGTGCTTACGGAAAAGCCACGTACCTACCAGCTTGTGGTGTGCGATACTGGCATTGGCTTACGAAGCGATCAAGAAACCGCTGGACGCCGTAGTGGACAGCAAGTTGTGCGGCGCATTGTTGGATCGTATCTAAAAGGTACCTGTACGTGGGTTAGTGACAATGGAACAACCGCAGTTGTCGAGTTTCCAAAGCCTAAAGAAGTGAAGTAATTGTGCGGGGAAATCTGGAGTAGCAAACCCAAGGACGTATCGTTTTCGGGAACCTGCAACGTGTCGGTCACGCTTCTTTTGGCCGCAGCGCATCAATAATGTTATCTGTGAGGCCGTAAAGCATATACGATATTGGGAGCAAGAAGAACCAGCTGCTCGGGTCGATCAGTGCAACCACGAAGAATATCATGAGCAGGATTCGGACGGGCAACGGCGAGTCGAATATGAGCTGCTCGGGATTGGGAAAGCGCACCGTGCTGATCATTAGGAATGCGGTAAAAAGCATAATAAACGCCATCAAGACAGCGTTAATGCGGCCTGGAAACATTGCCAGACCGGTTATCGTCAAGCCTGCCGCCGGAATCGGCATGCCCATGAAAAATTTTCCAGTGGAGCCAATAACATTGTAGCGCGCAAGACGGCCCGCGCCACAGCATACAAACAAACCCGCAAGCACCATCCACAACAACGAGAACGTTGAACCAGACAGCGCCGAGTCGCGGAAAAACCCCTCATAAACCAACAGCGCAGGAGCGACGCCGAACGACACAATATCGGCGAGTGAGTCGAGTTCCTTGCCAAATGGCGAGCTAACATCAAGCGCGCGGGCGAGGCGTCCATCAAGCGCATCGCAGAGTGCAGCCAGACAAATTGTGAGCGCGGCCCAGCGGAACCACTCAGCACCAGTGCTGCCGATCTCCATCGCATGAACCACAAATGTTACGGCCATGAATCCGCAGAACAGGTTTGCCGCCGTCAACGCGTTCGGAAACCAGCACCGCTTATTCATTCCATGCTCCTAATGGTGTGATGCCACCATACACCCGCATTCCGGCGACAACTAATGGTTGCGCCGACCGATACGGCACCAATACGTCTGTCCGCGAGCCGAACTTGATCAGCCCCAGCCGACCACCGGCCTGCAACGTGTCGCCTGGACCAACGTTGCAAACAATCCGACGCGCAACTAATCCCGCAATTTGCACGATCAGCATCGGGCCATGCACAGTATCCAGCCCAATGTAATTGCGCTCATTGACCTCATGCACATCCTCGGCCCACGCTGCTTGAAATCCCCCTGGAACATGCTCGATAAACGCAACCTCGCCGTCGGCAGCAGCACGGTTCACATGCACATCAAACAGCGACAAAAAGGTAGCAATCCGCAGCGCCGGACCTTTGATAAAGCGCGGCTCGTCTACGCGTTCCACACGCAGCACACGACCATCCGCAGCACTGTAAAACATACTCTCGTCGGTTGGTAACGGACGCTCTGGGTCACGGAAAAAATACGCTGCGCCTAATGTCAGCGCAAGCGGCAGTGTTGCCAGCTTACGGGAAAGCAGGGCGGTAGCGCCGGTAGCTGCCACGCCAAGACCAAGAATGGACAGGCCTTCGGGAGCGATGCCTGGAACGTGGGGTAATCGACTGCGATCTATACTATTGGACATGTCACTCCGCTGAAGTAAGTTAAGATGCGGTGAAAATTCACGGCACACTATTCATTATACGCAGCGCTGCGGGTTTTTGACAACTTTGTTCCCCGCAGCACAATCCAAACTCGACCAACGTATTTGTATCCTCCCAGCCTTAGCGTGAATGGACAGCTATAAAGGGATCTCAACGATTTTAAGAAAGTTGGTAGCGCCGCGAGCAGCTAAAGGATGACCGCCAGTCATAACAACCCGTGTGCCTGGTGGGGCACACTGATTTTCCAGCAGTGTTTTGATCATATAGTTGGTCAAATCATCCAACCGATCAACAGGTGGGCAGAGCAAAGGCGTAACGCCCCAGTACAACGCCAGCCTACGCGCTACATGAGGCTCTGACGTGAGCGCAAAGATCGGGACGGGAGGGCGATCTTTTGACACAAGCCGCGCAGTATAGCCCGACTGTGTAAAAGCAACAATCGCAGTAACATCCAGACTTTTGGCAATTGTTCGCGCCGCGTGGCTGATTGCCATCGACGTGTTGCCGTTGGTATGGAGGTGATTGGCCATGCGATAGAACATATCCGACTGTTCAACAAAGCGATCGCTTGCTTCGGTGGTGATCGCAATCCGATGCATCATCTGAATCGCTTCCACCGGAAACTTACCGACCGCTGTCTCACCACTGAGCATAATTGCATCCGTGCCATCGAAAATCGCATTCGCAACGTCGCTCGCCTCGGCGCGGGTTGGACGGGGACTGTTAATCATCGACTCAAGCATTTGCGTGGCTGTGATTACAACCACGTTGTGCTCGGCTGCTGCCTGGATGATCTGCTTTTGGGCTAGCGGCACACGCTCGGGAGGCATTTCAACGCCCAGGTCGCCACGCGCGACCATCACCACATCTGTAACATCGAGAATGGCGTGAAGTTCATCCAGGGCTTGCGGCTTTTCGATCTTGGCGCATACCGGCGTTTTGTAGCCCGCGTCAGCGATCAGCTGCTTGAGCTGCTCTACATCTGCCGCGCGCCGCACAAACGACATCGCAACAAGGTCTACACCCTGCTCCAGCCCAAACATCAGGTCTTCGCGATCTTTGTCGGTAATCGCCGATGTGCTTACCGCCGTTCCCGGCAGGTTAATGCCTTGATGCTCTCGCAGCGAGCCGCCCTGCACCACGCGCGTAACAACCTCGTGGTCCTGTACATCAGTCACAACTAGCTCAATATTTCCGTCCGACAGCAGGATGGGATCGCCCGGCTGCACATCCTGGGGTAAATCCGTGTACGTCGTTGAAACACGACTTGCATTTCCAACCATGGACTCTGTCGTGATCGTAAATGATGCGCCATTGTGCAGTAATACCGGAAGGTCGTCCTGGAGTGGGCCTGTCCGTATTTTTGGACCTTGCAGGTCAAGCAAAATGCCAACAGGCTTGCCAGCTGCCTCGGAAGCTGCGCGCACTCGGGCAATTCGTTCCGCGTGTTCCTCGTGTGTGCCATGAGAAAAGTTGAGCCGCGCAACATCGAGACCGGCGTCGATCAATTCCCGAATGCGTGCCTCAGAATCGCTAGCCGGACCAAGCGTTGCCACAATCTTTGTTCGTCGCATAGACCGCCGTCATTGTGATAGCACGGATAAACCGAGTACACCGATTCACTGCCTGGCTATCAACCTAAGGCCCGACTGTGATGCGCGTCTTGATCTGCGCAAACAAACTCGGGCCAATGCCTTTAACATTCTGAACATCCTCGATCTTGGCAAACGGGCCGTCTTTTGTGCGCTGCTCAATCACCGCCTGAGCCGTCGTCGGCCCGATACCCGGCAGGCTATCAAGCGCGGCAACATCCGCACTATTGATGTTAATCATGCCGTTTACTGTCGTATCGGCAATGGCGCTTTCGGAAGGCAGCTCATCGCCGACGCGCGGCACCCGAATTTGCGTTCCATCCACCACCGACGCCGCCAAATTAATCTGATCCCGCGCCGCGTTTGGAGCAAGGCCTCCTGCCGCCTGGACCGCGTCTACAACTCGTGGCTTGCCTTCAAGATAATATACACCTGGCTGCTGCACAGCACCGATCACATCCACTGCTACTTGACTTGTAGCTGTCGCTGCGGGTGTTACAGCTGGACGCGTGTCACTGATGATTGTGGTATCAGCCTTGACCAGCAATGCCGCATCCGTCGTCGCGTTCGGCTTTGAACGAAATTGTAGCAGGAACAAGACCAGCAAAACAACGACCAGTGCAGTAAACAGCCAGCGAACACGTTCATGTTGGAGTAAGGCCATGGGGTTCATCCTATCTATAGTAGTGAGAATGCAACTGTAACGTATCGTTGTCGAGCGGAGAAGTACGCAACAGTCCCTTTTTGCAACCCGACCACCTGTGTAGGACCTACCTTAAGCAGCGCCGGTTACACGTCCGAGCTACATGAAAAGGTTTACATGAGTCTTGGATAAAAGTCTAATGCTTGTTTTGTGCGGCGACAATATAGTATTTAAACAAGGTACCTGATGGCGCTGCGTGTCGTTGTACCTCCCATCAACAAGTTAT
>JASKZZ010000308.1 GCA_030147335.1 Herpetosiphonaceae bacterium
CACCTTGACGTCAAGCTCCTGCGGTAAAACAGCAAGAACACTTGGCTGATTAACCGGCCATGCGCCTTGGACATATATCACTAATGGTGGAGACTCTAGCTCAAGCAGGCGCTGCGGATACGTTGACGATGCTAGGGGCAACGGCATGATCCCCAACCGTTGCCAACCTTTCAAGCCCGCGGCAACTTGCGGTACTTCACGCTGCCCAGCAACGACTCGCGCTACCAAAGCTGGGGGAACACCCTGTCCACGCAGCGTGGTTGAGGGCGCACGGATAATTGCTGAAGCCGAGCCAAATGCTGCCAGGAGTTGTTGTACAAGCACGGCTGTTATACCCGGCAACTGGCACAGCCATAGCTCCGCCGGATCGGGCATGAGATCAGAGTTCATCACATTCTACACATACACATCATCTGCTCGCACAATATATGGGCGCGTCCAACACACAGTTCGGCGCGTACATTGTATCAAACGTATTGTCTAAAACGGCTATGGTATAATGGTAAGCCATATGCTGGCACGGGTGTCCTTTGGACCAAGGAGCACATATATGATTGGTGGACTCGGACCGTTTGAATTATTGATTATTTTGGCGATTGTGATCGCCATCTTCGGTGCAGGCAAGCTGGCGGGTATTGGTGGCGCGGTTGGCGGCAGCATTCGTGAGTTTCGTCGCTCGGTAAAAGATGACGAGCCTGTACGGCCCGCCGATCGCACCGACGAGCCGCGTGACACAACCCGCATCTAAGCGCAGCTAGCTGGCGAGTAGTCGAGGGCGCGAACATTCGCGCCCTTCTTAGCATAATATTTGAGATAACAAGGAGTTGCCGGATGCCTAAGTATCCGGTGCTGGATGACCTATGGCTGATTTGATCGACCAGGCTACCATCTCGATAAAAGCAGGGGACGGCGGCGATGGTCTGGCGACCTTTCGACGCGAGAAATTTGTGCCGCGTGGTGGTCCAAGCGGCGGTGACGGAGGGCGTGGCGGCAGTGTCTACTTGCAAGCCGATCCCCATCTTAACACGCTGCTCAAGTTCCAGTACGAGAGTAAATTCGCCGCCGAGCGCGGACAGAGCGGCGGTTCTAGCCGCAAAACAGGACGTACCGGTAAAGATCTGGTAATTGGCGTACCGCCGGGCACCGTTGTGCGTACCACAATCGACGGCGAGCAGTATGAAGTTGATTTGGTCGCGCCTGGACAGCGACTATTAGCGGCACGCGGCGGCAAAGGTGGACTAGGCAATGTTCATTTTGCCACGTCGGTGCATCAAGCACCACGTATTGCAGAGCTTGGACAGCCCGGCGAAGCGTTTGAGCTTGAGCTTGAACTTAAGCTGATCGCTGATGTTGGATTGGTCGGATACCCCAATGCCGGCAAGTCAACGTTGCTAAGCGCGATCAGTGCCGCGCGACCAAAAGTTGCGGCGTACCCCTTCACCACATTGGTGCCAAACCTTGGCGTTGTTGAGGTTGGTACGCAAACATTCGTTGTAGCGGATATTCCAGGTTTGATCGAAGGAGCGCACGCCGGTATTGGCCTTGGACACGATTTTTTGCGCCATGTCGAGCGTACACGTTTATTGATCCATGTTATCGACGCTGCTGGAACCGAAGGTCGTGACCCGATGGCAGACTTCCATCAGATCAATGAGGAGCTGCGTTTGTATCGACCACAGCTTGCAGAACGTCATCAAGTGATCGCGCTTAACAAGCTCGATCTGCCGGAGGCGCAGGAAAACCTTGGTCGTTTACGTAAAGCGTTGCCAGTAGCAAAAGAAGACATTTTTGGCATATCTGCGGCCACGAGCGAAAACGTGCAGCAAGTAATCCGACGCGTTGCTGAGCTACTGCGCGAAATGCCTAATCCCCTGGCTGGTTTGCCCCGGTCGGATGAAGTAGTCCGCTGGCCCGTGCCCGAAGTCGACCCGAACGAGTTTACAATTACGCCGGAAGCCGACGGCTTTCGTGTTCGTGGACAGAAGATCGAGCGGCTTGTCTCCATGCTTAATTTCGCGCAGCCCGAGTCGGTTGACCGGCTGCAGCGTAACCTTGAGGCAACAGGGATTGCCGAGGCACTGCGCGAAGCCGGCATTGAAGAAGGCGATACCGTGTACATTGAAAAGGCTGCGCTTGAGTGGAGCGAGGAACTAGGCGCGTGAGCGACGTGGACGCAACAAAGGTTCGTGAATTGCCTGCGTCGGCCATGGAGCTTGTGGACGGACATGTTGCCGATTTGCAGTTGCCCGGTATGCGTTCCACAGCACTACCGGTCAACGTGCAACGAAATCGGCGGCAACGCTTTGAAACCAGCCTGATTATTGCGCTCGATATAGCGGCGATTGTATGCGGTTTTCTGCTGGCCTACTGGTTGCGCTTCATTGTCCAGCTCGACTTTGGACGCGAGTCATTCTTTCCACAGCCCTTGGAGCGTTTTACCCGTTTGATGCTCCTGCTGCTGGGCACGACATTGCTGCTGCTATGGATAAAAGGCAGTTACCATCAACCCCGTAATGCGGCGTGGCTCGGACAATTAGGTACGCTTGCCAGCAGTGTGCTAACCGCAGTCGGCTTATCAATTATCCTGACCTTTTTGTGGCGACCCAACCAGTTCTCATCGCGCCTTATCTTCATTTATGCGGCACTGCTGATTTTTGCATTGCTGGCCATTGGAAGGCTGATTGTTGTTAGTTGGCGGCGGTGGCGGTGGCGAACCGGGCATGACCTTGAACGCGTGGTGGTGGTTGGTGGGACCGGGCTTGGCCGTGAGATCATGGTTAGTCTATCGGATACTGCCGCAACGGGATATAGCTTGGTTGGCTATGTTGCCGATCCGCCTGAGCCCGATGCTCCGGCTCCCCGCTTTACCGCGACAACTTCCGCGCCACACCTTGGGCCGCTTTCCGCTTTGCCGATGGCAGTGGCCCGTGAAAAGATTGACCATATCATTGTTGCCCTGCCGTTTTGGCAACATAAGTCATTGCCTGCGGTTGTTCAGATGTGTATTCAACTAGGCATTGACTTTCAGGTTGTTCCCGACTTTTATGAGCTGTCATTTGATAGCGTGACAATTCAAGAGCTGCGGGGCACGCCATTGATTGGCCTGCGCGAAAACCGAATCAAAGGCGCGAACTACTTGCTCAAGCGGATCATGGATGTGACCCTAGTATTGCTGACATTTCCACTGTGGGGCTTGATTTCTCTGATAATCGGCTTGTTAATTAAGCTCACGTCGCGTGGGCCTGTAATCTATAGCCAAACGCGCATTGGCCGTCACGGGCACCCGTTCGAGTTTCTTAAGTTTCGTACAATGGTTGTCAACGCCGACGATCTTAAAGCAGAGCTGCTTGAACATAGTGACGGCAGTGGGCCAATGTTCAAGATGAAACAAGATCCACGAGTGACGCCCATCGGAAAGTTCCTACGTAAATATAGTTTGGATGAAATACCACAGTTTTGGAATGTGCTGCGCGGCGATATTAGCCTGGTTGGACCACGTCCCGCCATTCCAGAAGAGGTTTTTCAATACGAGCTATGGCATCGGCGTCGGCTAGAAGTAACTCCTGGTTTAACTGGTTTGTGGCAAGCAACTGGACGCTCCGATACCAGCTTCGATGAAATGGTGCGTCTCGATATTTACTACGCCGAGCATTGGTCGCTATGGCTTGATTTTCGCATCTTGCTGGCGACAATCCCCTCAGTGCTTTCGGGACGTGGAGCATATTAGGCTCGCTCCTGGTCGTTCTTTCCCAGCTATGTGCAATGATGCGCAACATCCGGTTGCTACTTCGATCATTTTCGGCTGCCCTGTGTGGCTATTAGATTAAGGACGAATATGCGTGTTCTGATTACTGGCGGTGCCGGCTTTATTGGATCCCATTTGTGCGAGCGCTTTTTGGCCGAGGGTCACGATGTTATCGCAATGGACAGTCTGCTAACTGGCAACGCCGACAATATCGCCCATTTGATCGACAATGATCGATTCCGCTTCGTTAAGCACGACGTTACACAGTATATCTACATGGCAGGGCCACTCGATGCCATCTTGCATTTCGCGTCGCCTGCCAGCCCGATCGACTATCTTGAACTGCCGATTCAGACGCTCAAAGTTGGCTCGCTAGGTACGCATAACGCGCTTGGTCTGGCGAAGGAAAAGGGCGCTCGTTTCCTGCTCGCCTCCACCTCAGAAGTGTACGGCGATCCGCTGATTCACCCACAGCCTGAAAGCTACTGGGGCAACGTTAACCCAGTCGGGCCACGCGGTGTATATGACGAGGCCAAACGGTTTGCCGAAGCGATCACCATGGCCTATCATCGCTACCACGGTCTTGAAACACGCATCGTCCGCATTTTCAACACCTATGGCCCTCGCATGCGGCTGGCGGATGGTCGTGTCGTGCCCAACTTTATTCAGCAGGCGCTCCGACACGAGCCGCTTACTGTGTATGGCGATGGACAGCAGACTCGCTCGTTCCAGTATGTCACCGATCTGGTTGACGGCTTGTACAAGCTGCTCCAATCTAATGAGGCAGAGCCGGTCAACATCGGCAATCCACGCGAGTTTACGATCCGCGATTTTGCCGAACTCGTGAATCAAATAACCGACAATCCAGGCGGCATTGTGGTTAAGCCTGATCTACGCATTACCGACGATCCTCAAACTCGCCAGCCTGACATTACTCGTGCGTGCAGCATACTCGGTTGGGAGCCGGAAGTCGAGCTTGAAGAAGGGATTCGCCGCACCGTGCCGTATTTCCGTGAGCAGCTGCGGAAGCTCGGCCACCTACCGAGCGAACGGCGCTAACAGGGTTGCAACCAATGGTCACACGGTCTTCACATCAGCCAATACGTGGCTGGCTCGCGGCTATAGCCGTCGCGGGAGGTATTGGACTACTCGCACTGCTGCTTTCTTTTTTGCCGTTGCCGATAGCGGCTGCCCTTGTCGGCGGATTGATCGTGGTCACGCTGATCGTGATCGAACCGGCATTTGGTCTGTATGCGGCAGTGCTCTCGGTTCCTGTGCAAGACCTTGTGCAGCTTCCGGCAGGGCTAACCGTCACTCAGGCGGTCGTAGTACTCGCTTTTGGGGCGTGGCTGCTGCGAGTCCTCGCGTATCCCGAACGCAACGTAGAGCTACGCCTACTCGCGCCATGGCTTGTTTTTCTAGCAACTCAGCTCCTTTCGATTATTTTTACGTCATACTCAACGACCGAAGGATTGCTGCAGTTCGCGCGTTGGCTTGCGGCGTTTCTTGCCTTTGTGCTAACCATTGGCACAATAACTAGCGCCTGGCGCGCATGGGGCCTCCTTCTCACGCTACTGGTCGGTCCCGGAATAGCGGCATTGTACGGACTGTTCCAATTCGTTGTTCCATCCTCGGCGCCGGCTAGCTTCTTAATCTTAAGCGGCCGTTTTGCACGCGCGTCAGCAACCTTTGGCAAGCCCAATCCATTCGCTGGCTACCTCAATATGGCATGGCCTTTAGCACTAGCTCTGGCTGTGTATTTTGTCGCTCAATGGCTGCAAACCAGGACACACACCAAGCAGCACGTTCAAACCCTGCATTCTAAGTCTCAGACAGCTCGTGAACGGCTTTCGATTGCTGCTCCTCGATTTTCAACTTTCGGTTCCTGGTTCCCTGCTATGCTGTTCGCCGGTTTTGCGCTGCTGCTCCTGGCTGGTCTTTTCGCGTCGTACTCGCGTGGCGGCTGGATCGGCGCAATTGCGGGATTAGGCGTGCTCGCTGTTGTCGGCGGTCGTAGAACTGCTACGGCTGCTGGATTCGTTGTTGTGCTTGGACTACTTATCGGACTGCTTGGCGCGTTTAGCGCGCTTCCACCTGCGTTTACGGATCGGCTCGTCACGATCACAAATAACCTGCGAATTTTCGACGCGGGTGAAGTTGCCATTACCGACGACAATTTCGCAATCGTAGAGCGGATGGCGCACTGGCAGGCGGGCTGGCGAATGTATTACCAGTATCCGTTCTTTGGCGTTGGCTCCGGTAATTTCAACCCGGCCTATCCCGACTTTTTTGTAGCACCCTGGTCGATCTCGCAAGGTCACGCGCACAACTATTACATCCACACACTAGCTGAAAGCGGCATCTTTGGCTTGCTGGGCTATCTGCTCCTGATAGTCGCAATGCTCCGAGAAGCCCTGCTCATTCGGCGGCGTCTTCGTGGGACCGCATGGGGGGCTGCAATGGTGGGTGTTTGTGGTATTATTGCCGCCGTCGCTGCGCACAACATCTTTGAAAATCTGCACGTGCTGAATCTTGGTATTCAGCTCAGCGGCGCGTGGGGCTTAACGATTGTTGCCGCACGATGGGGAGAACAAAGCCAGCAATGAACACGTATTTGGTAACCGGCGGCGCGGGCTTTATCGGCTCGCACTTGTGCGATACCTTGCTTGAACGCGATCAGCGTGTAATCTGCCTCGATAACTTCAACGATTATTACAGTCCTGGTCGAAAGCGGCGCAACATCGCCGCAGCGCTTGAACATCCCCAGTTTACTTTGCTTGATGCGGATATTCGTGACGATGAAACTCTTGACCAAATCTTCGCCACGTACCGGCCAGACCGCGTTGCTCATCTTGCGGCGATGGCGAGCGTGTCCTACTCTGTGCGCCATCCCAAAGTGTATGAAGAGGTTAATATTCGCGGCACGCTCAATGTGCTTGATGCCGCTCGTCGTAACAATGTTCGTAATGTGGTAATGGCTTCCACCGGCTCGATCTATGGCCGCACTGACAAGATACCATTTGTGGAGACCGACTCGACGGATCGGCCGTTAGCGCCGTATCCCGCCAGCAAAAAAGCCAGCGAAGTGCTTGCAGCTTGCTATCACAATGCGTATGGCTTGCAATGTATCAGCGTCCGCTTCTTCAACGTGTACGGCCCGCGTGGACGGCCCGACATGACACCATATATGTTCACCGATGCAATTGCGCACGGTCGGTCAATCACACTTTATGATGGCGGTCGGCCCCGCCGAGACTGGACGTATATCGGCGATATTGTTGAAGGTGTGGCAGCTGCACTGGATGCCGACCTTGGCTATGAAGTCATCAATCTAGGGCGAGGCCAGCCGGTCGTGATGCGAGACTTTGTTACCATTATTGAACAGCTTGTTGGCAAGCCGGCGACGATTATTGATGCGCCGTTACCGATTAGCGAAGCGCCCGTTATCTATGCCGATGTTTCAAAAGCCCAGCGGCTGCTGGCATATAACCCGCGTGTTGCAGTACATGAAGGCCTGACCCGTTTATGGAACTGGTATCAACAAGAATTAGAGGAGTTCAAGCGTTAAGCAACAGTTGTCCTGGAGCTTGGGCTGCAATGCACTATGAGTACAAC
>JASKZZ010000409.1 GCA_030147335.1 Herpetosiphonaceae bacterium
CGCTCAAGCAGACCGATTGATAATGCAATGCTAATGCTGGTGACAACGGTATGCGCCAGAAGGCCGGCAGCCATAGGACCGGCAGCGGGCTGACCTGTGCCGAAACAAATTGCCAAAAATGAAAGCTGTGCAACAAGCTGCCACACAAACGCATCCATCATCCGCTGCGCGGCAAGTGCATTAACTGCGCCCAGGATTAGCCCAAACACACCGCAAAGCAGCACAGCATCGGTTGTTTGACGCGACCACACATCTGCGGATACTGTGGCGTACTGTACCAGCAAATATCCGCCAAGTATGGGTAGTCCGAGCGCGGTCGCAGGCGCGCGTACTAAAAGCGGCGCTGTTGGCGTTGTGCCCCACCGAGGGGCAAGAACGATTAGCACGGCGCAGCCAAGCAACCAAGGAGCTGGACGCACGGCTCCGCCCACAAATGTTGCGGATGACCCATACATTAATATAGTGAGCGTCAACAGCAGAATTGACAGGCCACTAAACGACGCATTGCGATTATGAGCAGTTACAGTCTGCTGCATGATCGTTCCGCCAAGCCATGCGGTGCCAAGACCAACAAATGCGCCAAGTGGCGCGGCACTATAGGCGGTGAGCAGCCCGCCAAGCACAAGTGTTAGCAGTCCAGCGAAGACCAGCCCAAATGCTCGCTGCGAGTTACCAAATGTCCAGGTGAATGCACCTGCGGTAACGGTGCCGCTTACCAGCAGCATTGCGCTAAATAATGTGGGTAGGCCAATGGTTTCCAGCCGGAGCATCAGGGGCGTGTTATTGAGTGTACTCCAGACAAACGCAAAGGAGGTAGCCGATAGTGTTGTAGCCAGACCAAGGCTGGCTAATGCGAGCAGGAAACTGATCACTGTCAGGATGCCAATTGCATAGGTACGAATACGTCCGTTGAGTATCCAAACAAGGAGCGCTGTGAGACCAAGGATGATGAGTGGGCTGAGGACAATGATATTCACAGCTAGTCCTCAGCGCAGGTCATACATGCGCCCATGGACGCTACAATAATGGCGGCGTCTTCAACAAGCTGACCGGCCAGCAATGCGCGTAGAATAAGCCGATGGGGTGCGCCAAGAAGTTCAATCCGTAGCTCATTAAGCACTGTGCCGTCACTGCGAACCGTGTAACGCAGTGGCCCCGCCGGTGCTTCAACGGTTATCGCTGCTGTGCCGGCGCGCAATTCTTCAACCGCTTGGCCTTGCCATGCTCCTACCGGCAATTGTTCAAGCAGGCGCAACACAATTTGTAAGCTATCGTAGGACTCCAGCAGCAGGAGCATGATTCGGGCGTATGTGTCGCCGCCGGTTTGCGTGACTTGCGCAGGCTTAAAGTCGGCATAGGCGGCATAAGGCGCGTCAACGCGTAGATCACGCTGAATGCCGGATGCCCGTCCTAATACACCGGTAACGCCCAATGTTTCGGCGGCTGGCTGTAGGAGACTGCCAACTCCAACCACACGACGAGTAAAGGCGCGTCGGCGAATTGTACGATCAATCAGTTTGTATAGCACGTCTGATGGTCGCTTAACCAGCCGCTGCATTGCTGCGCGTTCTTCGTCGGTGAGATCAACCTGAATACCGCCGGGACGCGCAAAATCAACCACAAGTCGATGCCCGGTCAAATGCTGCATTGCGGCCAAGACCCATTCGCGCAGTGCCACAATTTGATGCTGAACCTGTCCCAAACCTAGCAGCTCGAACACAATGCCAACCATTTGCAGATGTGACGCCGCTCGTTCAAGCTCGGCTGCAACAGTTCGTAATACCTCGGCTCGAGGCGGCACGGTTAGTCCTGCCAGCGACTCGATTGCAAGTGTCCAGGCTAGCGCATGATGGTGGGAGTGTACTCCGCAGACACGGTTAACCAACGTGTAGCTGCGAGCAATGTCCGCTCGACGGATGCGGTCAGCAATATTTCGCGCGCTGTAGCCGTCGCGATGCTCAATGTCCTGAATAAAATCGCCCTCGGCGCGCACAACGATACGCTGGGGGGTACGTAGCGCAGGATGGAATGGACCAAGGGAGAGCAAATAGCTCAAAATTCTTTTAACTCCAACTCGTTAAAGCGGCGGCGATTATACCACGCGCCGGCTCCGAACGCGAACCTGTGAGCCATGTGCGAATGTTAATGCGCGAGTGTGGCCTGTTTGCTGTCTATTTTTGAGGCACCAACGATGGCGTATTTGCCGATACTGGCTCTTGACTCGTTGGTAATGGGTCAGTAGCTGTAACCTGTTTGCGCCTCGCAAGCTCGGCCAGTGTTTGCTCATGCTGCTGTTTGGTGATCGGGAATAAATATACAAGCGCTACGCCTGCGACTAACACGATCGCCGATAATGGCCCGATCAGCAGACGAATAACAAACAATGCGCTTTCAGGCTGTGTGACGAGTGTGGAAGAACCTACTTCCGGTTGAACGTAGCCTGTCAGTGTCAGCAGTTGCCCCACGATAAACAGGCCCAGCGCCAAGCCAAGTTTTTGCAGCAGTACCACAAAGCCGTAATAAACCCCTTCCCGTCGTTGTCCCGTTTCCAGCTCGTCTAGCTCGATGACGTCCGGCAGCATGGACCACGGCACGAGATAGGCTGTAGCGACTCCAATGCCTGCCAACAGTGCGAGCACGATTACGACCCAGCTAGGCGTTGTTGGTTGTACGGCGAACAGGCCGAGTAGCACAACGATCCAGAAGACCATGCCGCGATAATACACGCCCTTCTTGCCAATGGTACGGCTTGCTCTGGTCCAAATAAAGAGCCAGACGAATGCGCTGGCTTGTACAGCTAAAATTACCGGCGCGATCAAGCCTGGATTGCGCAGCCAGTACGTTAGATAAAACGGAATAATTGACGAGACAATTTGCACAACGAGCCAGGAAAGCAGATAAATTCCTGCCACATAGCGAAACGCGCGATTGCCGAATGTTATTTTGAGGCCGGCAAGAAATGGTATAGCTTCTGTTGTTACCGTATGGCGCTCATACGTGCCCCAAAAGGCAAAGAAGAACGGCAGGGTTGCCGCAATCGCCCAAATGCCAATCGATAGTACATAGCCTTGCTGAACCGTGCCTCCGCCATCCACCACCGCATTAACGATGGTTGGATGTAGCACGCCGGCAATAAGCGCGCTGCCTATCGAAAAGGCGAAGCGATAGGACGTTAGGCTTGTGCGTTCATCATAATCATTGGTCAGTTCGGGCGTCAGCGCTGTGTACGGCACGTTAACAATGGTGTAGGCGGTATCAAGGAGCAGGGCAACCAACAGGTAGTACCAGAATTTGCCCGTGTCGCTAAAATCCGGCACCTGGAACATCAAGAAGAATGCGAGGCCAAACGGGATTGCGCCCCACAAGAACCATGGTCGCCGTCGTCCCCAACGCGTTTGTACTCGATCCGAGATCGTGCCAATAACGGGATCGTTAACGGCGTCCCAGATTTTGGAGACTAATAAAATGGTACCGGCGATGTTTGGGCTAAGGCCGGCAACATCGGTGAGAAAGATCAGCAAAAAAAAGCTGCTGATCAAGGTAACAATGGCAGGTCCCACGTCACCCGCGCCGAACGCGAGCTTGGTAACGAGCGGAACCTTTTCGGAGGTGGTATCGACAGAATGCTTCATTGAGTAACCTTTTCCTGACTGAGAGATCAGCAGTTGGCGTGGCATGTATGAAGGATGATACGCCGCCGCATCAGTCAATGCAATAGCATTTGGTTGTAGCGCGCGAGCAATGAGCAGCAGTGAAATTAGCGGCTAGAACTGATCCGATGGGCAAGTCCCACAATCCGTTCAGCACGGCTTGTATAGGTCCAGGGCTGCGATTGTGCATACGCTTGCTGTCCCATGCGTTCACATCGCTCAGGGTCAGCGGCAAGTTCTTGTAATGCTGCCTTGAGGTCATTCGTGTTGCCGCGCTGCACAAACCGCGCTGCGTGCTCGTCGATGACTTCACGCAGCGCCGGCAAATCAACGGTTATGATCGCGCGTCCCATCGCCATGTACTCAAACAACTTCAGCGGCGATGCAGTAACGTCGGTCACGGTGTCGGGGATGGCGAGTACGTCGGCGGCGGCTAGATAGTGTGCAACTGTGGTTTGAGGCTGTGGCGTAACAAACTGCACCTGCGCGCTTATGCCACGCACACCGACTTGAGCCTGCAACGCCGCAACTTCCGTAGGACGACCACCGACAAAAATAAGCTGGGCATTCGATATGCGAGCCGCTGCAAATGCATCCACAAGCCGATCCAAACCTCGATGGGAAAATGTCATGCCAGCGTACACGACAAGAAAGCGGTCGAGCGGTAGGTTGAGCTTTTGTCGCGCCTCGTCACGATGTTGCGTCTGATATACGTCGGCGTCAAACGCATCGGGAATGACTGCCGTCGCGCGCGTATGCCAACCAATTCGCTCCAACTCGCGCAGAAAATGCTCGGTCAGCGATACAACCGCATCCGATTTTGTAAGCGCCACGCGATCAAGCAAATGCAGTAAACCGCGTGCCCATGGCTCTTTAGCGCGGGAAGGATTGCTGCTTTCCCAATCGTGCGCCTCGTAAACCACCTTCGCGCCGTACAGCTTGCCAAGCAAACCAGCCCACCATGCAGCGACCACGATCTGCCGAATGTAGATAACATCGTAGTGACGGCCACGCAGCCGTTGAAGCAGGAGATAGCCAAAACACATCCAGGCCCAGGCGCTATGCTCCAGGTAGTACAACAACGTTGTTTTGTAGAGCCGCGATAAGCGCCCGATTCCAGGCCGTAGCAAATGCACCGCGCCAATCTCTCGGAAGCGGGACTGCTCGCGCCATTTGCTTGGGATCAACGCCAGGGTTGTGGGCTCACGTCGTCGTAGCTCACGAAGCGTCGTCCATGTTTGGATCGCGTTGGCCGAACCAAGCGTCAGGCTTGTGGGATACGCCAGATAGCAGATCGTGATGGCGTGGGATTGATTGTCATGCCGCTTCATCATTGGCTGAACGTGCTCCATACCATCCGATCCTTCGATAGTGATTTTGATACTTGTAGGCCGCCGCGTCCAAATTGCTTGCAGCTCATCGCACTATTTCTCCAAGCTTGTTCTTTCATGAGCGACGGTCGTCCATAACGCTCCGAAATGCCGCTTCAAGCTGCCCGGTTAATACGTCTTCGTGATACCGTGTGGCAATCGTTTCGTAGCCACCAGCGACAAGCTTCTGCCGTAGGTCGGCATTGTCAAGCAGCGCAAGAATGCCACGCGCGAGGTCGTCGGCGTCGTTGTAGCGCGTGAGCCAGCCATTCTCGCCGTGCTGTACGATCTCGTTGACCACGGGAATATCGGTGCTGACGAGAGGGCATCCGGACGCCATTGCTTCCAGCAGTGTCAGCCCAAAGCCCTCGTAGCGTGTTGGCGTAACATACACATCGGCGGCACGATACAAATTAACCAGTTCAGCATCATCGACTCGTCCGCGCAGATGAATGTTGCTTTCGATCCCTAGTTGCCGCGCTGTTTCGACAAGCTGCGCCTGGTCTTGAAGATTGAGACCGGAAACATACTGCACCAGAACATTTGGGTAACGCTGCGCCACCATTGGCAGCGCTTGAAGCAGCACATCGTAGCCTTTGCGCGGCGTTAATTGGCCGATAAACAGCAGCGACGGTCGTTGAAGGTTGATTGCTTGCCGAGGTGTGTGGGCAATTGCCGCGAAGTCCAGCCAAAGCGGGATCACATGCTGCGGCTGTTGTAACCCCATCGTCCGCAGCGTCTCTGCCTCGAATAAGGAGCAGGGTACCAGCGCGTCGGCAGCTTTCAACGGCCAGTGCAGCCAATAATTCCGCAGATGATCACGCAGCTTGCCGTCTTTGCTCGTTCGGCGCAGTACACTCGATAAGTCCCATACAATCCGCTCGTATTTTGGCTGCTCATCTAACGGCCGTTCGCGGTCATCAACGACATAACGATCATGTAGTGGCCCAAGCCAGGTGTAGAGCGTCGGAACGTTGTGTTGTTTGGCCCAGCTAGTCGCGCCAAACGCCAACACGTTGCGGGGATGCAGCAGGTACATCACGTCGAACGGGCCGGTTGCATTAAGCGCTTCACGCAGCCGATTGTTGGGCCAATGGCGCACAGGCACCCGCCGCACCTCGATACCATCAATATTGTCCCGTGCAGCACGCAGCGCAGGAACCTTGAGGTCGCGGTAGGCGATGTTGACGACGTGATGCCCGCGTTCGACTAATACCCGCCCAATCACGCGCTCGGGCCAATGACGAAACTGATGGGTAACGCCGCCCATGCCCACGATTACGACGCGTAGGGGACGTTGTCGATGTGCTACATGAAGTTGTGTCACGGGTATGCCAATATACACATGGTATTGTCGCTCATGATCTTTGGCGGAGCGGAAACCAGCATTATTCTAACATGTCTGAGTGAAGCGCCATTTGTAAAGAGGTTGTTACCTGCTCGTCAGCAGCCGATGATAGGCCGCCTCGACCCGATCGGTCACAGCTTCCCATGTAAACAGCTGATGCACACGCTGACGACCGCCTAGCGCTAAACGTCGAGCAAGCGCTTGGTCGTTGAGCAGCCGTTCAATTGCCGCAGCAAGCGCAGGCGAGTCTTGGGCGGGAACAACAAGTCCACTCACATCATCAACGATCACTTCACGAAATCCGGCCCAATCTGAGGCAACCACTGGTCGTTCGCAGGCTAGTGCTTCACATAACGCCATACCAAATGTTTCGCTGGCAAAGCTTGTCCCCAACACAACATCAGCGGCGGCATACAATCGTGGTATAAGTTTGTTCGGCACGCTGCCAAGAAATGTGACATGCGCTTGGAGGTTAAGCTCGGCTACAAGCTGCTCCAGCGCTGGTCGATATGTACCATCGCCTGCAATCAGCAGCCGAACCCGATGACGCGGGACGAGATGCCGTAGTGCCTGGATTGCGTACTGGATGCCCTTCCATGGCTGGAGCCGTACCGCCTGCACGATTCCACGTTCACCGGGCTGTAGCCATTGAGCGCGCTCATCATCGGTAAGCGAAACAGGCCGGAATAGCTCTGCATCAAAGCCGTTGAAGACGACCTCGGGCTGTGTGTGGTAACGCGCAGCTACGGTTTCCGCGTTGTAGCCCGAGCACGACAGCATCGCGTCAGCAGTGCGTGAAAGCGGCTGATCGAACGGGTAAAAGTCTTCACCGTGGCCGTGGTACAACACTTTCGCGCCGATTACGTGTGCGAACGGACCAATCGGGAAGTCGTAGGGCTTGTGTAAATGCACGATGTCGGGACGGCGGGCTAACGTGTTTGGGATGGCGGCAGGCATAATCGACAACCGCTCAAGCAGCTTGGTCAGTTCGAAGTGACGACGCAGCGGCTTGACGGATCGCCAGGTCATGCGGTCAATAAACGGAAAGCGCAATACTGTTACGCCCGGCACTTCGCGACTAATCGTGCCCGCGCCACCGACAATCGTGACGTTATGACCACGTCGCGCAAGATGACGACTAATCTCCCACACAAACGTTTCGACGCCGCCTTCTTTGGTTGTTGTGGTGAGATTGTACTGAACGATGTTCATCGGGGAGGTCTCCGGCTATAGCGTCGGAGCGGTGTCAGCTCTTGATCAATAGGCGACAGCTGGTGTACGAAGCCAGGTCCGCCCACACACATCGCACCATCAATGTTAACACACAGACCGCCTGCATACACCCACGGCTCCCTAATCGTTGCCGGAGGTACCTGCTTGATCATAAAAATTGGCGTGTGTCCATGGATAATTTGACTGCCGCCGAACTGTTGAAGCGTTTGACGTGCCAGAAATTGGGATGCTGGGTCAATATCGTCGGGCTGTAGAGACGCAAACACCATTCGCTCGGCAAACCGGTCAAGCAAAATATCCCATGCGGTAATGTCGTCGCCTTGCAGGATTGCCGCAACAGTTTGGTTGACCTCATCAATCGTTGCGCCGTACTTGGCGTACAATGTGGCATCGGCATGTATCAACAAACGGTCGGCGACCAACGCCATGACGGGCAAATGGGTTAGCCATTCAATATGGCGCGTGTCGAGGCGCTTGATATCCGAAAGTTGTCCACCGGCACGCTGCCAATGATTGTGAAAGCCGTAGCCCCAATTATTCTTACGATTACCGAAACGATGTGCTGCAAGGAGTAGCGGCTCGTGATTGCCAAGCAAGGCCCCCACTTCGCCGTCCACTGCAGCTGCCTCAACTTGAAGCCGCATAATGAGCTCGATTACGCCAATGCCATCGGGTCCACGGTCAAAGAAATCGCCGGTAAACCAGAGCGCAGCGGTATTGCCGCGCCAACGTCGTTGGCTATCAATCAGCTCTACGGTTTGCAGTAGCTCACTCAGCTTTTCAAGTTCACCGTGAATATCACCAACAACAAATGTCGGTCTTGCGCCAGTCATGATCGTCCTTAACCCATCTAATCTTCGGTCGTCAACACAAACAGTCCGTCAAATTCGAACCGCTGTTATATTTCAGCGTCGAAGTATACCATTCTCTGCGAACGAGAACGTTTCAGCAGCTTTGTTACAATAAACCAACAACACATAAGGAAGGAAAATCGGATGCCTGCATCGGCCTGGATTCGTCCGCTCATGATCGCGGCTGTGGTCGCATTTGTCGTTGGAGGTCTCGGCTTAGTGTTGAATCAGCCACGGCTTGCTCCAATCGGCTTATTTATCGGCGAACTGCTGGTTATTTTAGCTGCTATTGCTTGGAACACACCCAAACTGCCATTGTTTAGCGAAACGCTTCCGATTACCGCAGCTACTGATCAATCCGCAGATGGCATTGCTGCAAACACGTTAGCCGATGTGCCGTCGGATGCGCAATCAACGTCGGCTGTTGGTACACAGGATGATGCTTCATGAGTGGCTACAGCAATACTCCATCTGAGTTGCTTGTCTCATGATCTCCGTAGATGCCGGTTATGTCGCTGCTATTTTGATTGGGACGCTTGTTCTGCTGCTGGTGGTACGGCTTCGGGCCGAGTTGGTCGCGCTGGTGGTGTTGGTGGTGCTGGAAATTCCCGGCATTCTCACCCGTGATGAAGCATTGTCCGGCTTTAGCAACAGTGCAG
>JASKZZ010000419.1 GCA_030147335.1 Herpetosiphonaceae bacterium
GGATGTTCCTGGTAGCGTTTGAGCGCTTCCCGATCAGCGAACCGGCTAACAAGCCCAAAATGGCAGGAAACTGGTCGTCCAACAATGTCGCGAACAACATCAAGATGCTCGATTTCAGGAATCACCGCCGGTAGCGCCTCAAAGTTCGCCATCAAATCAGAAACAACCGTTTCATCCGTTGTGCTGCTAAGCCGGAACAACACAATATGCTGGATCATGGATTGACCTTTCGTTAACACGTATCATGGATACCTATTTACGTTTCTAACGGACTGCCCCACGTTTCACCAAATGCAAGCTCATCCACGCTTTTTCGTTGAGGCGAAGCCCAGTCAATTGTTGGTCGCTTCGCATCCTGTGGCACATATCCAAGCCGAAAAAGCACCAGAAGCGCCTGGTCGTCGGGAACACCGAGCAAGGCAACGATTTTTTCCCACTGCCCATCAACTTCCATCGGCGTTGAGATAAACTGCATACCCATGCCAAGTGAGGTTGCAGTCAGCCAAATCGTCTGAATCACCGCACCGAGCGAGATGACCGAGTACATCGCCGATAGCTCGCCCTCCTGGTATTCCTTGCGAGTAAGCGTAATGCCAAGCAGCAGCGGCGATGATGCAACCAGCTTGTGCGCGTCGTTGCCCAGCACGCGCGGCACCTGAAGCTTGTTAACAATCGCGCCACCTTGCGGCGTAAACACATGTCGCATGAACGGCTTGAGCACGCCTGGCATTTTATCGAAGTAAATGCCGTCTGACGTTCGGTCAACTTCTTCTTGCGAAAAACGGAAGTAGCGGCTATAGCGCTTCCAGAACGTGCCTTCCTCCATCAACAGCCGCATCGACTCGCCGGCAATGTCGGCGATATGCTGACGACGCTTCTGATCTTGCACCAGAATAAAGCGCCACGGCTGCGAGTTAAAGTGCGACGGAGCATGCGACGCCATTTCGACGATCTTGCGTACATGTTCAGGAGCAACGGGTTGAGGTAAAAACGCGCCGTTAGCCGTTCGGCGTCGCTTGATTGCGTCGAATAGTTCCATGCGGCCACCTATACTCCGAATATCGGGTTCCTGTTTACACCAACAAGAGCGGGGTAGTTGTTAGCAATTTTTGCCCGATTATAGCATGGTGGTCACAACGCATGCCCTAGATCGCTTCCTGCTTCTCACGCACTGATTCGAGATGACCGAGGTGGCACGCTTCGGAAAGTGATACTAAGAATGGAAGATTATCGGTATATTCAACAACGCTAATGGAAGCATTTGTAATCCACAGTCGATTGATGCGATCCATGTGCATGCCCAGAGCATCCGCGATCAAGATTTTAACCACAACATCGTGCGTGGACACAACAACTGTTGCATCTGTGGTATGTTCACGGCACATGCGTTCTCGAAAGTTAAGCGTTCGCTTGAGAATGTTGCTGAAGCTTTCACCATTCGGCATCTGGCAGCGGGTGGGATAGGTGCGCCATTCCTCTAATGCCTCGCCATACTGCTCACGCACATCGGGAGCGTACAAGCCCTGCCAGTCGCCATGATGAATTTCCATCAGAGCAGCATCTTCCTCAAAGGGAACAGTTGGATGATGGGCAGCAATGGCGTCGGCAGTTCGACGCGCACGCTGGAGCGGACTACTGTAAATTGCATCGAGTTTCTCAGGCGCGAGCCGTTTTGCAAGCGCCTCGGCTTGACGCAAACCAAGCTCCGAAAGCGGCGCGTCGAGCTGTCCTTGATAACGGCCTATGCGGTTCCACTCACTTTCCCCATGACGTACAAGAATTAAGCGCATACGTTCCTCATAACATTTCTTGTCATATAAAAAAAGCGCGGAGTGCTTATGCAAGCAACCGCGCTTGATACGGGTGTCATTGTAGCCATGAATGGACGAATGTCAAAACGGAACCTGATGCGTCGCTCCGGACAGATACAGTTTGGCCTACGAAGAGGTCGGCAGCTCCGGATGATCGAACCGCGCCAGCTCATCTTCAACCAGCAGCAGCCCAAAATGCACATGCGATGACGGCGCGACGATGTTGTAGTTCATGATTTTGCCGTTGATGTCGTTAATGCGCCGCTCGTACTCGCGGCGACGATGCGTACGCTCAATCTCGCTGATTTGATCCCATATGCTGTGAATGTGCGCCCGAAAACGATGTAGCCGCTCAATATCCTGGCGAATTTCTTTGTTCAAATCAACCCATAAAGGCGCAAGGCCTGTAGAGCGCAGCAACCGAAACGCCATCTTGAGTTCGTCGGGCACGAACTGATCCTCGTCCAAATTCAACGGCTTGCCTTCACCACGCAGGTTATCGAACAAACCCTGCTCCATACCGTCCAGGATACGCTGCTCGACCAATCCACGCCAATCTCCGGTCGTCCGCCGTGCCGTGCCAGCTGGCTTTTTTCCATCAACCTTTTGACCGCCAATTTTCGCATCCACTTGCGATGCTTGTGCCTGGGCTTGTTCACGCCGTTGCTGTGCCAGCATCGCTTCGATCTCGATCTCAGCACGTCGATCAAGATAACGCCGTGGCATATCCCACTCCTCTCTAGTACCACTGTGTGCATTTTATCACGAAGAAATAGGCTATTCAAATGGTTGAATCAGTGAGAGCGCCAAGACTACGTTTCCGTAGCTCAACGCTCTCTTACTCGCAACCATCTGGCTAACAGCACGTTTGCTATTCGTGCTTCAACGAACGCTAACCTTACCGCTTCGGTACATCACGACCCTTAGACTTTCGTCGTTGGCCTTGCTGTCCATTTTGTCGCTGCTGCTGAGTCTGTGGTCGCTGCGCGGACTGCATGGGCGCCGCTGGTCCACCATCTCCAACAGGTAAGGCTGCCGCCGTACCCGCTGTGACTGCTGTTGCAGCCATATTTAACGCGCCGGCCGTTCGCATCGTCGCGCCGTGGCACTTCTTGAACTTCTTACCGCTGCCGCATGGGCACGACTCGTTCGGTCCAACCTTCAGCTCGCGTGGTCGTCCGGTTGCACCTGATTGCTGCTGTTGAACGGTATTCACAAAGCGTGGCAAGTTTTGGAAGTACGTTCGTACCGTAGTCCGGTCAATCGTGTCCAGCAACTCCTCAAACATTTTGTAGGCTTGTGTCTTGTAGGCAACAAGTGGGTCGCGCTGGGCAATGCCTTGCAAACCAATACCCTGCCGCAGATCTTCCATTGCTGTTAAGTAGTCGGCCCACTCACGGTCAATCGCGCTTAGCATCAGCTCACGGCTGTAGCGATTGAGCAGATCAACACCAATCAGCGTGCGCCATCGATTGAAGGACCGATCAACCAGATTGCTGATTCCCTCAGCGCGTTGGTTATCATCCAACTGCGACACACGATCAAGTGCATCAATCCATGCCTCATTCACCGTCTCAATGAAAACACGCGCCTGCTCATCGTCAAAAGAGCTACCGGCATAGATGGGCGCAAGACTGGTTGCAACAGGATTGAGCCATTCTTGAATCAACGCGACTCGGTCACTCTCAGGCAGCGCAACCAGTAAGCCATCCAAAGCATCAGCAAATTGTGCAAGATACGCATCTGGCGTCGATCCTGGCACAAACGGCAAGACATGCTGTAGCTCATTCGCAAACAGTCGCAAATGATTACCTGCTTCATAACTTGCCCTGATCACCGTTTCCAGCTCACGCTGAACCAGCTCCGGCGATCCGCCAGCTATGCGTTCGGGCGCAATTGTATCAACTTGCGGCAGCGTTGGCCGAATACGCCGGAGCGCACCCTCGATATTAATCGCACCGGTTGCCTGTGTTGATGCCGCATCAACCGCCTTGGTGATCTCGCCCGTAGCCCATCCTTCATAATCATCGATATACCGGTCAACCATGAGATCGACTTCGGTAGTGAACAGCTCCTTGATTCGCTCTTCGAGATCGCCTTCAGTGCCCGCGCGCCATTGCTCGTCAAGATAGCGCTCCACCGTCGCACGGTCGGCATCCTTAAGCTGCGCAAAAGCCTCGTCGGTGTCCAGCTCAACAAACTCGGCAGCATCAGCAAGCAAAAGACGAAGCGGATAACGCTGCGTCTCCGCGTCAGCCATCAATGGCTGCAACATCACGGTTCGCTGCGTATCGTCAAGCGCAACAAATTGTTGGAGATCAAGCTGTTCACTGCCGGGCAGCAGCCGTGCTAGCTGGCTTTGGATCGCCGGACTGTTGCTGTCCCGAGCGCCTGCCGCAAGCTCTTCTACCTGACCCGACACCCAATCGGCGTAGCTGCCAAGGTAGCGCTGCACCAACATCTGCAAACGACGCTGCTGTTCGCCCTGCTCAAGAATTGCCCGCCGTCGCGCATAAATTACTTCGCGCTGCTTGTTCATCACGTCGTCGTAATCGACCACGCGCTTGCGCATATCGAAGTTGTAGCCCTCGACCTTAGTCTGTGCATTCTCAATCGACTTCGAGATAACACCGAACTCGATCGGAATGTCATCCTCAAAACCTGCTCGACCCATGATACTCTTGACGCGGTCGATGCTTGGCCCGAAGCGTCGCATCAGCTCGTCTTCCAACGAAATGAAAAAGCGAGACACACCTGGATCGCCTTGCCGACCGGCTCGACCACGCAGTTGGTTGTCGATGCGCCGCGCCTCATGTCGCTCGGTGCCGACAATATGCAGACCACCTGCATCCCGGATCAATGTGGCATCGTCCGCTACCTGCGCCTTAATCTGCTGGATACCGCCGATCAAGCTTTCATCCATGGTTGGCGTTTCGGCTATGATTTTTCGCGCATCGTCTTCGTTGCCGTGCAGCACTGCATTGATCAAGCGTGCGCGCGCCGCATAAATACGGTCGAATAGCTGGTTCGCCAGAAACTCGGCCTTGTCGTTACGGTAGGCTTCAAGATCCGAGCGCACTGCTTGAAGTTGTGCGATTTGATCCTCGCGCAGACCAGGCGTTGCTTGCACAAGCTGGCGCGCCATCCCGACCTCGCCCTGAAGCACGTCGTTAACAAAGGCCCAACGTTCAGCGAACGTATCCGCCGATCCATCAACATAACGGCTCAAAAAGAACAGCGCCGGATTGGACTCATACTGATGCAGCATCGTGTCGTAGTCGTGCTTGGAGCGCTTAAGATTGTCCAGCACCACTTGCGGCAATTTGTGCTTGTCGAGCGTTGGCCCGACCTGCTGCTCATTGCCGTCAACAACCACTTTCGCCAACGCCTTGATCTGTTCGCGTCGTACGCCCGTTTCCTCAAGATAATGCGCCGACAGCGATTCTGGATTACCGCCAAGCAAAATATCCGTACCACGACCCGCCATATTTGTTGCAATCGTTACCGCGCCTGGCCGACCTGCCTGCGCGACTACACGGGCTTCCTGCTCGTGCAACTTGGCGTTAAGGATTTGATGCGGCAATCCGTTGCGCAATATTTCCTGCAAGCGGCTTGTATCTTCGAGCTGCAGCATCGACGCAAAGCGATCCACGATCTCGGGTGCCATCGCATCCGCAGGCAAGCTCAACGTTTGCGCCGTTTGTCGCAGCACCGCCGAGGATACTTGTGAGAGCGGCTGATCCAGTGATTCGCCAAACGCTTTGCGCACGTCTTCGGCAACACCCTTGGCATCCCGAATGGTCATCATCAAGGCAGACGACAACGCCAGATTTTTGAGCGCTCCCGGCTTGAGATACGTCGCCAAACGCTCCGAGTTTTCAATCGACGCGGTGCCGACCAGTACAGGCTGCTGATGCGCTGCTGCCTGCAAAATCTCGCGCACAACAGCGCGGTACTTCGCCTCCTCGGTACGGAAGATCTGGTCGTTGCGGTCGTCGCGCACCATTTCACGATTGGTTGGGATTGGCACAACATCCAGCTTATAAATTTTGCCAAACTCTTCCGACTCGGTCAGCGCTGTACCAGTCATGCCGGACAACTTTTTATACATGCGGAAGTAATTTTGGATCGTGATCGTGGCGTAAACCATCGTCTCGTCTTGGACGCGCACGCCTTCCTTGGCCTCAACCGATTCGTGCAAGCCATCCGACCACCGACGACCCGGCATGGTTCGTCCAGTCTGCTCGTCAACGATCACAACCTCGTCGTTCTGCACGATATAGTCTTTATCGCGTTTGAACACGTATTCGGCTTTAATGGCGTTGTCGAGATAAGCTGTCAGCTCAAAAAACTCTGGCTCGTAAATGCTCGCATCTTCGGGAATACGACCAGCATCCTTGAGTCGGCGCTCCACCTTGAGAATACCTGCATCAGTAAGTGAAATACCACGATGCTTAAGATCGAGCACGTAGTCCGACGAATCTAAAATACGCTGGACCTCCGTGCGCCGCTTGGCATCGCCGAAATCCAACTCTTTTTTGTACGCATCGTATTCGCGCTGCTCGATTCCACGCAATCCTTTAATCAAGCCCGAGAAGTATTGATAATCGTCGCTGGCTTTACGCGCCGGACCAGAAATAATCAACGGCGTGCGGGCTTCGTCGATCAGAATGTTATCGACTTCGTCAACGATAGCATAATGCAGCGGACGTTGAACGGTTTGCTCTAAACGAGTGGCAATATTGTCGCGCAGATAATCGAACCCGAACTCGTTATTCGTGCCGTAGGTAATGTCAGCTTCGTAAGCTTCCCGTCGGCTAACAGGACGCCAGTGAACCAAACGATCGTCTTCCAAATTCGACTTCGGATCGAGGTAATCGGGATCGTAGACTGCTGAAAAATCGTGGGCAATTGCTGCTATCGACATGCCAAGCAGGTGATACACCGGCCCGTTCCAGCCGGCATCACGCCGCGCTAGATAATCGTTGACGGTGATCAGATGCGCGCCCTTACCTTCAAGCGCATTCAAGTATGTCGCAAGCGTTGCAACTAACGTCTTACCCTCGCCGGTCTTCATTTCAGCGATCTTGCCCTGATGCAGCACAATACCGCCCAAAATTTGCACATCGTAGTGACGCTTTTCCAGCGTTCGACGTGCCGACTCACGTACGGCAGCAAATGCTTCCGGCAACAAATTGTCGAGCGCCTCACCATCACGCAGCCGACGACGAAACTCCTCGGTTTTACCGCGCAGCTCGTCGTTTGACAACAATTCAAATTGTGGTTCGAGCGCGTTGACCTCATCAACTGTTTTGTACAGGTCGTTGATTACGCGGTCAGTGCTGTCGCCGCCCAGAAGCCGGCCTAGCCACTTAAACATTTAACACCTCATACCGCACAAGCATCAACATCGTACAAATTCGACGCCGCGCGGAACTTCATCGTATCATCATTAAGCTAAAAAGCATACACGGGGATGCAAACGGACTTGCTAAGTTTTAGAAGTGGATACACCCAATGCAATGTATCTCCATTGTGTGTACGCAGTCAACATCCTTTTGGATGAAGAACGCTTATCATTATACCAGATGGGATCGGGAGCACTGAAACAGTGAATATTGCAGCAGCCACTGACCGAATCTGCTTAGCTCGTTAAGTTGAACATAGTCCTGGTACGCAATGTAGTAACGTCGTTCAGTATCTTCATTTCAATTGAAAGCACCAGTAATTTCCCCTCTTGCATCATCCAGAAACATCGTGTAAGATAACGGAAACCGATTTCCTAACCAATAATTCCATATCGGATTTGATCATCCATCGGCAATGAAGCCTCCTTAAATCATAGCTTCCTAGCTGGCTTTTTACCATTCGCATAGGATGCCATGGCTACGATCGACGAAGTCGCTGAACGCGCAGGTGTATCACGTGGCACGGTCTCGAAAGTACTCTCGGGAACGTACTACGCAAGTGCACATACACGCGCAAAAGTTGAACGTGCAGCAACTGAGCTTGGCTATCGGCCTAATCTAGCCGCTCGCGCGTTATCGAAAGGACGTACCTTCGTTGTTGGATTGCTCATTCCGTATGATCCAGACCAGCTTTTCGCCGATCCGCATCTGCTCGACATTATCCGTGGCGTAGAGGCTGCAGCCAATGAGCGCGATTACAACGTCCTTTTGTCAACGTCACACCGTCCAAACGATCCGAGCAGCGCGTATAGTCGAGTCTTACGATCAAACTATGTAGACGGCATGGTGGTGATCGAAGGCGCGAACATGACATTAATCGCAGAGCAGTTGAAACAACAGCCTTCACCATGGGTTGTCAGTGGCTATGGGCCTCCAGGTAGTGATGCTGCGTGCGTTCATGCCGACGATCCAACCATCACTGCCGAATTGATCGAGCACTTGATTGAGCTTGGCCATCGTCGCATCGGCGTTATTAGCTCACAACCGCGACCAGGCGCGTTTGACAAACGTCTACGCGGTTTTCATCAAGCGCTGCATCACCATGGGTTGTTTTGCGATCCGACACTGATTACGTACGGCGACATGAGTGTTGAAAGCGGTTATCTCGCCGCCGCTCAACTGTTCAACCATCCTGATCGGCCAACTGCTATTTGGGCGCTTAACGACCGCATGGCACTGGGCGCGCTACAATGCGCGCGCGAACAAGGGCTACGTGTTCCCGCTGATATTTCAATAGCAGGCTTTGATGACATTGCAGCCGCCTCGCTCAGCGATCCACCTTTAACAACAGTACGCCTACCAAGTTATCGCGAAGGACATGAGGCGATCAAGCTGGTGTTTCAGATGCTGGATGGTGTGGCTGTCAAACGCGAAATTGTTGTCCCTACGGATGTAATTGTCCGTAATTCCACCGGACCAGCACCAAGCCAGGAAAGGAGGTAACGAGCAATAAAATCTTTGGACATGGAAGTCGGTAGGTTCAAGCGCTTGAAGGTGAGCGTTGGGTAAATTTAACAATGTGGTTTGTGTACAAGGAGCAACACACAATGCAGTGGAAACGTATGATTCAGATGATCAGCTTGTTCTCATTATTGACGCTGATCTTGGCCGCGTGCGGTGTTTCAACAACAACACAGAGTGAAAGCACTGGTGGTTCAGCCGTAGCCACCGGTAGCACCGAAGCCGCAGCAGGCTCAACAGCAGGCACAGCAGCATCAACTGCTCCGGCGGCGAGTGCCGGTAATGCGGGTGGTGCAGCAGCAACGGTTCGTTGGCGCACCCGCGCGTCGGATGCTGCTGAGCAAGCAGTGTACGAAGACCTGAACAAGCTCACGAATGAGAATCTAGCAGGCCAGAACATTACGGCCCAGTATGATCCGTCGCCAAACGATGCGAATTACTTCACCAAGCTTAAGACCGAGCTGGCATCCGGCACTGCTCCCGATATTTTCTGGATTGGTGCGGTTGAGCTAGCGGACTTCGTTAACACTGGCGAAATCCTTGACCTCAAGCCCTTGATCGATGCCGACCCGTCGTTCAAGCTGGAAGATTTTTATCCCCAGACGATTGAGGAGCTAAGCCGCGACGGCAAGGTGTACGGATTACCGCGCGACATTTCAACGATGGTCACGTACTACAACGAAGACTTGTTCAAGGAAGCAGGAATCCCAACACCAAAAGAGCTTGCCGCTCAGGGCAATTGGAACTGGGATACCTTTCTTGAAAGCGCGACCAAGCTGACCGATCCGAGCAAGCAGCAGTACGGCGTCGGCTTTGGTAACTGGTGGGGACCAGGCTGGGGCTACTTCGTTAACGCCGCTGGCGGCAGCCCGTTCAACGCGGACCGCACCGGCTGTGGCTTGAACACGCCGGAAGCTATCCAGGGCGCGACGTATGTTCGCAACCTGTATGACAAGCAGTTGCTGCCCGCCAGTGATGCCGAGAGCGAGAACTTGTTCAACGCCGGCAAGATTGGCATGTACCTCAATGGCCGCTGGTTCACCCCTGGCGTTCGCACCAACGCGCAATTCAACTTTGACGTTGCCGAAATGCCCGAAGGCAAGAACAAGAGCACCTGGTTGTTCTGGGGGCCGTACCTTGTCAACGCCAAGACTGCCAATCCTCAAGCAACCTGGGAAGTCCTCAAGCAGTTGACTAGCTCAGAGGCCATGGGCCGCGTCGCCGAAAAGGGCAGCAACATCCCAGCGCGTAAGAACCAGGAAGCGGTTGACTTCTTCCTCAAGTCAACACCTCCGGCCAACAACCAGGCATTTATTGCCGGAACGGATTACGCAGTAGCGGAAGCTCCTGTCTGGGAAGGTAACTGGGCCGATTTCAGCAGTGGCGTCCAGTCACTTTGGGATCAAATGATCGCAGGACAGCTGACACCGGAAGAGTTCGGCAAGCAAGCCTGTGAGCAGACGGCAGGCACATTCAAGCAGTAGAATCAATGGTCGTGGGGCGGGCATGGCACAAACGCCATACCCGCCACTTATTTGTTAGGAGGAGGCTATGAGCCAAAGGGTTGAACAAATACGCGTAGCCGCACCCACCAAGACCAGGAGCCAGCGTGCACGGCGTGAGGCAATTGATGGCTACTTAATGCTGCTGCCGACGATTATTGGCGTTGGTATTTTCTTTGCGATTCCGCTTGCCATTTCGTTCTACTACAGTTTCACAAACGCCCGGCTGATCGGTGCCGAAACCCAGATTATCGGGCTAAACAACTACACCCGTGCATTCCGAGATCCTCAATTTCGTTTAGCGTTGCGCAATACCTTTTGGTTCACACTGTGGACAATGGTGCTGTCGGTACCGCCTGCACTCGGTTTAGCAATGTTGTTGAATCAGCAGATTCGTGGACGAGCTTTTTTTCGCGGTCTTTTTTTCTTGCCTGTTGTCGCATCAGTTGTCGGCATTACGCTTGTATGGCGTTATCTGCTCAATTTCGATTTCGGTTATGTCAATCTTGCCTTGCAAGCAGTGGGATTGCCAAAAATCGCATGGCTCAATAACCCACGCTTTGCGCTCTGGGGCGTGATCATTGTTGTAGTGTGGCGCACCATTGGATATAACCTTGTTATCTTTCTTGCCGGTCTGCAAAGCATACCTCAACAACTGTATGAAGCAGCAAGCATTGATGGCGCAAATCGGTGGCAGCAGTTCCGCGCTATCACGCTGCCGATGCTGTCGCCAACCACATTCTTTATTGTTGTCACAACGCTGATTAACTGTTTGCAAGCATTCTCCGAGCCATATGCCCTGGGTGCGACCCGCAGCAACTCGGCTGGTCCGGCAAACTCGATGCTCACAATTGTCTTTTTCTTATTCCAAAGATTCTACAACAACCAAGAGATGGGCTATGCATCAGCTCTGGCGTGGATTTTGTTTGCCCTGATCATGGTCGTGACAATTATTCAGTTCCGCGCATCGAAGCGATGGGTTCACTACGAGTAAGTCTTGCTTAGCAGCGAAGGAGCATCGACATGACTGCATACTCAGGCCGCCAGCGCGTTGAACACGGCTTAATTTATTTAGTATTAATTATCATTGGGCTGATTTTCACATTTCCGTTTCTCTACATGGTTTTATCGTCACTTAAAACGTCACAGGAAGTGATTACCGTACCACCGAAGCTGTTTCCAGAAGTCATTCAAATAGGTAATTACAGAGAAGCAATCAACATTCCAAGTATCAGGTTAGGACAGCAGCTGTTAAACACCGTCTTTGTAACAGCGTGTGTCGTTGCCGGGCAAGTAGTAACATCGGTAATGGCGGGCTATGCATTTGCGCGCTTAAATTTCCCCGGTCGTGACGCGCTCTTTTATGCGTATTTAGGCACGTTGATGGTACCGTTTGCCGTACTTATCGTTCCCATGTACAAGCTCATGCAGGTATTCGGCTGGGTTGACACACTGTGGGCGCTCACAATTCCATGGCTTTTTACCGCCTATGGCACCTTTCTGCTGCGCCAATTCTTCATGGGTCTGCCGCGCGATCTGGAAGAAGCAGCGCTCATCGATGGAGCTAGCCGGTGGGGTATTTTGTTCCGAATCGTTGTTCCGCTTGCCAAGCCGGCAATCGCGACATTAGCTACGTTTAGCTTCTTATACGCTTGGAACAGCTTTTTGTGGCCGTTGATTATTATCAACAATCCCGCCAAAAAGGTCATCACGCAAGGCATTATCGATCTGCAAAGCTTGTACGCCGTTCGCGTCGATTTGATCTTAGCCGGCTCCGTTCTCGCAGTACTACCCACTGTTGTGGTCTACTTGTTTGCGCAACGCTACTTTATCGAAGGTGTTGCAACCTCTGGTCTGGCAGGACGGTAGCTGAATGCTTGGAGTATGCTATTACCCTGAACATTGGCCAGAAACACGTTGGGCGGAAGACGCGCGACTCATGCGTGAATGCGGACTGGAAATTGTGCGGATCGGTGAGTTCGCCTGGTCCAAAATGGAGCCGCGCGAAAATGAGTACGACTGGGCGTGGCTAGACCGTGCAATCGAAACATTGGCCGCAGCAGGACTCCGTATCATCTTGGGCACACCAACGGCCACGCCGCCAGCATGGCTTACTGCACGCTATCCTGATGCGTTACGCGTTGGCAGCGACGGACGACGATGGAGTCATGGTGGTCGTCGTCACACGTGCCCTACCAGCGCAATAAGTGGCGCTTACCATGATCACAGCCTCCGCATCGTAACCGAAATGAGCCGTCGCTATGGCAATCATCCGGCAATTTTTGCGTGGCAGATCGATAATGAGCTAGGCAATCACTCAACGGCGCGCTGCTACTGCGAGCAATGTCGTGGCGCATTTCAACAGTGGTGCCAGGCACGCTACAGCACGCTTGATCAGCTCAACAACGCGTGGGGCGCTGTGTTTTGGAGCCAGAGCTATAGCGACTGGACGCAAATTCCGCAGCCTGCAAATGAGGTTGGTGGTGGTCATAACCCATCGCTACAACTTGCCTACCGGCGCTTTTCCTCCGACACGCATGTTGAAATTGTACGGCAGCAAGTAGCGATACTTCGTGAGATGTCGCCCGGGCGCACAATAACAACAAACATCGCTCCGCTCGACGACGAGCTTGACTGGCATGCAATTGCTGCCGAAGTCGACGTTATGAGCTGGGACAATTATCCCCACGGCTTCGAGCATCCCGCTGATGTCGCCTTCTTCCACGATCTTGTACGCGGACTTAAGCGCAAGCCTTTCTGGGTAATGGAGCAGCAGGCCGGTCGGATCAACTGGACGCCGTATAACCCGCCTGTGCCGTCGGGACAGGTGAAACTGTGGACACAGCAGGCAATCGCACACGGCGCTGAAAACGTGCTGTACTTTCGGTGGCGAGCATGCAGGTATGGCCAGGAACAATATCACAGCGGCTTGCTCAACCACGACACAAGTTTTGCACAAGGCTATCGTGAGGCGAAAGAGCTTGCCGGAGAACTTAGGCAGAACACGCCGATACAGCGAACACAGGCCGATGTCGCGCTGCTGATTAGCTATCCTGACTTTTGGACGATTCAGA
>JASKZZ010000504.1 GCA_030147335.1 Herpetosiphonaceae bacterium
GTATGTTTGCGTGACGATGGCTCCATCCTTCAATCATACAAACGCCGTTCTGAAAGTGCTTAACAGTCTCTGGAGCTACCTCGACTAAAGTTTCACTACTTGTAAACAAGATTGGAATAAAAAACAAAGAGACCCACAATGTGTGGGTCTCTTTGCTGATTTACAGCTCGTCGTATGCATTTCTGCAAATCCGGAATTTTGTTGGTGACCCCAGCGGGATTCGAACCCGCGATCTACACCTTGAAAGGGTGTCGTCCTAGGCCGCTAGACGATGGGGCCGTTACGTGAAGAATAATACCGTAAAAACAATATGACGTCAAACAGCTACATCAACCTGCACAATACGTAGTTGTCTTGCGGCAAAGCAACGGAGGCGAGCCATTTGGCTCGCCTCCGTTAACGATGCACCGCATCGTCGTTCGGATACCAAAACTTAGCGGCTGAGGCCCGAGTTGATCTGCGAGAAGACGGTCGAGACGCGGCGGCCGAGGACCGACAAGATACCGATGACGACGATGGCGATCAACACGAGGATCAACGCGTACTCAACAAGACCCTGGCCTTCTTCACGAGCGAAAAAGTTGCGAAGCATGATGGTGAACTCCTAAGCAATAATTGCAATAACCAATGACGGTAGTGTACGTGAAGGAGAAGGAGATGATAATCACCGTGTGGTCCTGTTGGTCGATAGGCCGAGGAATAGGCCCTGACATAGCGAACAAGGCTATGATGGCGGATTCGTTGGTTTCGTGGTTGGCAAGCATGTCTAGATGGCGCACGGTTTGATAACCATCCAACGATTTTGGATTGATGCTCACGTCTACTTGTCAACGTAGAAAACCATCAATTGCACAGTGAACCGGGTATGCTCGTGAACGAGGTTTGGTCTCGATGATATCCGTCCCCACAGGTTTGACATCCATTCGTCCTGCCAGTATAGTCGCTCATTGAGGGGTCGTTCGTTCGCCAATCGTTTGCAGGAGCCTATGAATCTGTTTCGTTTTTTACGCTCACGCCGCTCGTCGCAGCCGTTGGAAACATCCTTTGCCGCACAAAAACGCGCCAAGTTACGTCGGATTAAGCCGTTGCTCAAACGCCGGCTTCCCTATACGAAAACTGACCTTCATTTCAATTTTCTGAGTGATGAGCTAAAGACGAAATATCGTATCACCGACACTGACAATGTTTCCGGGCATGATTATGATCCCATCGCCCGTAACTTGATTGAACAGTTCCCACAGGGCATGTTGCTTGATTGTGGTGCAGGCAAGCGATCAACGTATTATCCGAATGTGGTCAACTTTGAGATCGTTCCTTATGATACAACTGATGTCCTTGGTGTTGGCGAAGAACTGCCGTTTGCCGATCAAACGTTTGACGCGGTGTTTTCGCTGAATGTGCTTGAGCATGTCACGAACCCGTTTCAATGTGCAAGCGAAATCATTCGTGTGATGAAACCCAATGCCACATTGTATTGTGTGGTGCCGTTTCTCCAGGCGCTACATGGCTATCCCAACCACTACTACAATATGACCCATTCCGGCCTCCGTAATCTTTTCGACCATGCATTGACGATTCGTACACAAGATGTCTTGGCGTCGGGTCTGCCGATCTGGACGTTGAACCACATGCTCCGGCGCTGGTTATCCGATCTGGATGAAGCTACACGCGAGCAGTTTAGCAACATGCAGATACGAGATTTGGTTAACGACCCAGTAACCTATTTAGATCAGCCTTTTGTGACCGAGTTGAGCAAAGATGTGAATTTCGAGCTTGCCAGTACCACGGCCCTGATTGCTACGAAACCGGCGCGATAGCCAATTATTCCACGTTCTTTTCCGCGCCGGTACCGATGTTCCTTGAGATCATCGCGTGGCTGGATGCAATGTAAGTTGGGCGTTAACCATCTGGCACAAGATTCCCCTTCGGCTGTGATCGACCATTCCTACGCCGTACCCGCAGCAGTCCGGTCCGATGCCGAGCAGCACTATGGCTTCGAGACCTACGCCATGTTATGCGTCGGGCACGGCTCTGTATCGCGATGCGTGACCTCGGTACCGGAGGTCGTAGCGCGCGCACAAGAGTTGTTCCTCCAGCTGCCACTCCTACCGCAGCCAGCGGCCATGCGAGAACGCGTGGAAAGCGCGCCGTCAGCAGTGATGCTGAGAGGACAGCGCCGCCGATAGCAGCTCCAACAAGCCGTTCCTGATGTTCCAGCGTCGTACTGCCCGCCGCTCCCAAGGCTGCACTGAGTCGTCCGACAAGCGCGCTGCTGGATGAACTACCATGCTGTGCTTCCTTGCGTGCCATTCGTTCCAAGCGTGTTTCGGGACGTACCGGAAGCGGACGTATATGACGCTGCCGGCCACCCAGGCGGATTTCACGTGCATTGCTCAAATCTTGGAGATACATTGCTTCCATCGCCGCCCCAAACTCAACATCTTCCGCGACCAGATCTATTTCCCAGTTGGTGACCAGGCCGGTCACATTCAAATTCGTTGACCCGACCCGCGCCCACCAGCCGTCAGCTATTGTTGTCTTGGCGTGCATCATTAGTCCGGCGTATTCCCAGATGCGAATACCCGCGTCCAGCAGCGGTCGGTATCCCCAACGTGAAAGCGCGCCGACGACCGGCAGATCATTGGTTGACGGCAGCAAGATCCGCACGTCGATACCATCACGGGCTGCTGCAATCAGAGCTTCGCGTAAAATAGGCAGGATAAGGAAATAAGCGTCCGCGATCCAGACTCGATTTTCGACGCCAGCCAGCAATACCTGGAGCATACGGAGCATGCGCTGACGACCAGGCTCTTCCGCCATGACTCGGGCCGCCGTTGCTCCAGTCGCGCTCATTGCTGCTGCATCTGGGATTTCGTAAAGCGGCAACGCTGGACCGGCGGTCGCCCAGATTGCGGCAAAGGCGTTTTCAAGATCCGCCACTGCTGGCCCTGTTACGCCCACAGCTGTATCGCGATACGGCAGACCTGTTACGGGCGACTGCTGGAGCCAGGGATCAGCGATACAAACGCCGCCGACCGAGGCATAGGTGCCGTCAACAGCTACCAATTTACGGTGATCGCGAGAAATCGCATGGAGCGGCGCGCCCACTCCCAATCGATTGACCACGCGCACATCGACGCCTCCTCGACGGAGTTCCCGCCAAAACGAGCTGGGAACGTCCCACGATCCATACCAATCGTAAAGGACGCGCACAGGCACGCCCGCAGCGGCTCGTTCAATTAATGCATCGGCGAAGCGGTGACCGATATCATCAGCTTTGAAGATGTAGTTCTCGAGATGCACCCAGCGCTTGGCGGCGCCAATAGCTCCGAGCCAATCGTCAAAGGTATCTGGCCCATTTTGCAGCAGGGTCAACGTATTGCCTGGACGAAGCTGCGCACTACTGACGCGGCGTAATGCGCGACCTAATGCAGGCCCGACTGGGACGGCTCCTGCCGATTCACGAGTCTGAGCAGGTGAAGATTGCATTTCAAAAGATGAGTTCATGGTTTTATGATACGCGATCCTAACTTTCGGCGTGGTGATGTTCGCCTCACCACATTCTACAAATTTGCGTGTATTTTGCACAGTCCTGCTCGTGTTTGCCGTACTGGAATGTATTCGCGTAATACCAAAAGGACACATGCGGTTTGATGAAGCAGTGTTCAGAATGAGGCATGCATGATACATCTGACCATGGTTCTTCTCATGATGATTCGTATGGGATTGCTAACGCACATAGGATATTAGTAGCCCTGGCAGCAGAAAGAGCTATGTTGTGCAACTACTACTTATTGCTTTAGAATATGCGTGCGATTTTCTTCACCACAGGAGTTTTTCGTTATGACCGAAGCATGGTGGAGCCACGCGCTAAAAGAGTTCGAGCGCCATTTACGTGCGCAAAATCGGCGGCCTTTGACTATTCATGGGTATATCCGCGATATGGAGCAGCTGCGAGCTTGGATGCTCGGCCACAATCGCGGCAGCGATATACCATCAACGAATGACCTGCGTCACTGGCTGGCAGAGCTGCAAGAAGCCGAAGCAACAGGCGCAACGCTTGCTCGCAAACGTTCATCTGCCCGTCATTTTTTCGATTTCGTTGCAACACTGGGCATTGTGCGTGAATCGCCGGTAGAAAAGCTGGAAATGCCTTCGCATGAGTATGTGCTGCCCAATACCCTGAGCCGCCAACAGATTGCGTCGTTGCTGCGTGTTGCGGAAGTTAATCAGCGCGATCACGCACTGCTTCACCTGTTGCTTGGCTGCGGCCTGCGGGTCAGCGAGGTCTGCGCGTTGGCTCGCACTCAAGTCGATACTGCAAATCGGCTGTTGTATGTTGCCGGCCGCGTGGTGCCGGTGCCTGATGAAACATTTGTCCATCTTGACGCGTGGCTCAAACGTCATTCCGATGTACTCGTCTTTCCAATTAAGCAGCGTATGGTACGCATTTTGTGTGAAAAATATCGGATGCTGGCCGGTATTCCCGAGCAAGTAACGCCATCGTTGCTGCGTCACACGTCTGCCGTCTGGCAGCTGGTTGACGGCGTCGATCCGGAGGTACTCAAAATCCAGCTTGGCCATGATCGTGACGACGTGATGATTCACTATATTGATCGGGCGCGGCAGCTTGGTGAAAACGAACTGCGTGGCTGGCAACAAGGAGCGCTGTTCTAACCTACGCTTTACGCTTTTCCCATCGTGGTTATAAGATTGCTTTACACTGTTGACAGCATAGAACGCCTTAGATATACTCGATCTTAGAAAAAGTGTCATCATTCTTTTGATGCTTGCTGCTGTCGGTGTCAAGAAAGGGACAAACTGTGGTTAGATTTGGCTGGCGATGGATTGTTCTTTGCGCGGTTCTGCTCTCCGCCGTGCTTGTGAGTCGGACCTGGGGACAAGAATCAGGGCGTTTCTTCCCAACCACCAGCCAAACGCTTGATAATCAGTACGGCTTTCTGGATTTTTGGAACGAGCACGCCGGGGTGGAGATGCTGGGCGAGCCGCTGACACCGATCGTGTTTGAGGCGAACGTCCCGACACAATACTTTGAGCGTGGGCGTTTAGAACAGCGCGATGGGACCGTAGTTACCGGACATCTGGGGCGCGAACGTACACGTTGGCGCCGTTTTGCAAAGCCTGCTACGACGGGGGTACGTGGAGACTCGCAGCGCTTTAAGGAAACCGGATACAGTGTCGCTGGCCCGTTTTTGCGGTTTTGGAAGGCACATAACGGTGCAACGCTTTTTGGTGTGCCGATCTCCGATCCTGTATGGGAACAGGTAAATGGTGCCAATATCCGCGTGCAATACTTTGAGCGCGCACGTTTGGAACATTATCCCGCGCTGCCGCAAGGCCGTGACATTCAAATCAGCGCGTTGGGCCGAGAAGTTGCTGTGTCAAAGGCGCTGATCAATCCCGAGCAAAAATCTGCAGTGCAAGTTGCGCCGGAGGTTGTGGTGGACCAGCGTAGCGCCGCATTTGGACAGCTTGCACCGCCCACGCCGACCCCTATCCCGCCGACTGCCACGCCTGTGCCTCCAACACCCGTAGCGCCAACACTCGCACCGGTAAAGCCAGCCGCTCCTAAACCAGCAGCTTCAGCACCGGCAAAGCCAGCCGCAGCCGCGCCGAAGCAGACGATTAAGCCCACTGCCAAGCCTGCTCCTGTTGCTCCGGCGACTGGCAAGGTCATCGATGTTGACGTGTCGGCGCAGCAACTCGTAGCATTCGAGGATGGAAAGGTCGTATTTACCGCTCCGATAGCCACCGGTAAAGATGGTTTTAACACACCGACAGGCACGTTTAAGATTTATTCCAAAACGCCGAAGCAGACAATGCGCGGCAACCTTGGTGGCGAATCATGGGTTGTGCCGAATGTCCCGAACGTCATGTACATTAACGGAAGTGTTGCGCTGCACGGCGCATATTGGCACAATCTATTCGGCAGCGGCGTTAGGCTGAGTCATGGCTGCATCAACTTGCCACTCGACTCAGCGGCCTGGCTGTATAAATGGGCGCCCGTCGGAACCACTGTTGTTGTTCACCAATAATCGAGGTTGATGACGATAACTGCTACTGGACGCGCGACATAACAGCAAAGGTGCGAATGCTTTGCTCGCTAATTGACAAAGCACGACTGTAATTTTCGGCGCTCGTACCAAACGAAATGATCCAGCAGGTGCGGCCATTTCTGATAACGTATGTTACAACTCGAGCTACATGGCTCGAGTTGTGCATTTCCAAAACGAGTCGGGCCTGCATATGTTGGCCGCGCGGAGTCACTTCCCTGCTAATAAGTCGCAGCTGGTTCGTGTCATCAGCCACCATCTGGTCCACATACTGATCCAGCGTCACCTCCGCTGATACGTATTCTTTGGCGACATTGACGTTGATGCTGTAACCAGCTTCAGCATATCCATCGGCCATCCACATATCCACGGACGAGGTTTGCTCGGCGGTCTGCGCGATGTGTTGATATTCGGGTCCCAGTGAACGTATCTCTTCCACCACTGCCGCTTTATTCATTGCCAGATCCCCACCCACAAACGAGGCTGGTAGCCACAATGCTGCGTTGACGCCTTCAAATTTCTTCCAGTTCGCCGGTGGTGGCGTGACGGCACTGATCGGCTCGTCCGCTCGTTTGCGAAGCAGAGTAAGAACGCTGATGCCAATAATGCAGATGGCACAGAAGGCAAGCACCGTTCCAGCTGTGATGCCAAGCCACATTTTGGCGCGATTTCTTCGGACTGGCTTACGCCGTCCGGTTGATGGAGCAGAAGCATGAGGAGGTTGTCGACTCTCCGGTGATGATGCGCTGGAGACAGGTGGATTGGTTTCGGTAGAACTGAGAGTGCCAGGCTGCTTCTGATGTGCTGCATGAACAGCTGATGAAGGCAATGCCGGTAATAATGATGTCGCACGCTGGATCGTATGTGGTGGGGCTGATAGGGGCGTAAGGGCCGCGTTTGACGCATTTGCTTGCAGGAGCTGTCCAAGGCCGCGTTGAGCTGCTGTATTTTGTGGGTCAAGTTCGAGCACACGTTCAAGACAACGCCGTCGCTCAACATCATTGTCGACTGCGCCGGAAAGCCAAAGCCAGGCTGAAATATTGCGTGGTTGTTCGGTGACAATTTGCGATAACAGCAGATACGCTTGTGCTGTATCGCCGGACTTTAACGCCATTATGGCGATTTGCAGGGAAGAATCTATCATTACGAGAGTCCGATTGTTTAAGAGTGGTGTTATCGTCGCACTACCTTGCGGTTATACCACGGTTCAGTAGCTACAAGGGATAGGCCATTTGCTTCGGCCTTTAAGCTAAGCATGGAGCTGTCTAGTCAGGACTTTTCGCTTGGTCGAAAGTCCTGGTTGACGTGGATCAAAGCATCCGCTATGCTTCCAAAACAACGTTTTTGGGACTGGTGTCAGCACTGACACTGGTCATTTTGTGTTGTTCAAAAATCGTTGATGCGGAATTGGTAGAGTAATAAGCCGGAGGAAGAACATGCGGGTTGGATTAGACTGGGGAACGACAAATTGCAGTGCGGCGGTATTTGATGGTCGTCGTGTGCGGCTTGTTGATCTTGATCCGGTGAATGTCGCGCCGGCAGTGTTGCGTTCAGCGCTTTTTATCAGTCGAGAAGGGGTGGTATCACTTGGCCGCACGGCGATTGACCGATATACCGAGGGTAATGTTGGGCGTGAGATAGAGTACAAGCGGGTGTACGTCGGCACCACGGAGCTGACGTTCGCCGATATCGGCACCGTGCAACAGGCGCTGTTTACCGAGATCGATGTAAACGCCCCAGGCCGACTGTTCTTATCGATCAAGCTGGCGCTCGCCGACCCAACCTACACAAGCACAATGGTATTTGGAACGCAGTGGCGCGTTGAGGAACTGGTTGCATTGTCGCTCCAACGGATTGCGGAGCGCGTGCGCGAAGAAACCGGCGAAGCGGTGAGCGAGCTGGTGATTGGCCGGCCTGTTCATTATTCTACCGACTCAAGGAATGACGAGGTCGCGATTGGACGAATGCGCGCCGCCGCCGAGCTAGCCGGTCTACGTCAGGTCCAATTCCTTGCCGAGCCGACAGCTGCCGCGCTGACATATACCCGGACCAGCCATCGTCCACAACATGTGCTTGTCTTTGACTTCGGCGGCGGCACGCTTGACGTGACAATTTCACGGATAGAATCCGACGGACGGCGGGTGATATTAGCGACCGACGGCGTGCCCGTTGGAGGCGATCTGCTCGATCAGCGAGTGGTAATGGGCAAGCTGCATCCGCATTTTGGATCAGGTGCGGAGCTAGGACCGCGTCGGTTACCACTGCCGGCATTTTTGCTAGACCACCTGTCGGGCTGGCAAACAATCGTCGAGATGCATAATCCTCGCACTCTTGAAATAATTGAGGAGGCGATCCATACAGGTAATCGACCCAAACAACTTCGCGCGCTGAGGTCACTTGTTCGCGAAAATTATGGCTTGCCGTTGTATGAGATGGTCGAGCAAGCAAAACGTATGCTGTCGGATGAGCAAGAGGTTGAGCTGAGGATGGATGCGTCGGAGATCCATTTTAGCGAGCCGTTGGCGCGTTGGGACTTTGAGCGGCTGATCGGGCCGGACGTACGAAGTATCGATGCGTGTCTGCAGCGAGCGCTGGCTGCGGCAGAACTCAAGCCATCGGACGTTGATGTTGTGTTGCGAACAGGCGGCTCATCCCGCGTGCCGCGTTTTGTGCGACTGCTGGCAGAAAAGTTTGGCAGTGATCGGCTGTTTGAAGGCGGCGAAGGTATTTTTACGTCGGTTGCAACTGGCCTTGGCATGGTTTTTAGTGATGCGGGAACACGTCACCGTTTGGAAGACGACGGCCATTTGCACAGCTAGAACGAATGGAGTCTGAAAAAACGCATGGCCTCGACTCACGATTAAGTTGAGGCCATGCGTTCTTGAAGTGGCATAAATTGTTGCGGTTGTTAGCGTCCGGTGCCACTTTCGCTGCCTAGTTCGCGTACAACTTGCGAACGGGCTTCGTTAGCTGGCGGTAACTTGTCGAAGTCGACACTGCTGCCGGCTGTTGCTTCAAGCTGGCTTACATCTGGGCGCAGGCTCATACGATCAACCCGCAGCTGGGCCTCCTGAATCAGTGCATCGATGTCAGGCCGTGGATTGGGCTGTCCTCGCTCGTGTTGAAGCGCGTGGAGATCAGCCCTCTCCTGTTCGAGCGTTCGGCTACCTTCCGCCAGCCGGTCGGTGCTTGTGCCTTCCTCCAACCGCTCTTCGATGTAGTCTTGCCAATTTTCCACGCCATCGCCGTGAATACGTCGTCCTTCGGCCATGCGAGGCTCCTTTCACTAATCTCGGCAGCGTCGAGACGTTTATGCGCGGTCCCAAACTTCTTGCATCTCGCCAAGATTGGGTACTCTAGAAGCATTTTCACCCAATGCTTGTTTGAGGGCGCCGAAAAAGCTATATGCCGCGGCGTCCACCCATGGGTCATCCGGCGTTTCCTTTGCTTCCTCTGCGAGCTGCTTATAAAACTCTTGTTTCGGCCAATTTTGCAGCAGCGCGGCCATGCGGCTGAAGCGATCAACGAAGTCGCCGCTCCACATCATCTCCTCAACTTGGACCTCGGGTGCTTCGCCAAAACGAACCGCATTCTTCAACTCATCCATCAAGGCGCGGTCGTCAACCTCGTAGGTATGATGCCGCAACGTGTTGAAGACTGCCCGGGTCCACTTTTCGGCTTCTTTGCGCGATGGGAAATGG
>JASKZZ010000005.1 GCA_030147335.1 Herpetosiphonaceae bacterium
CGCGTTCATAATCTCGCTACTTAACGATTTTACGCGCTATCTTGATCGTCACGAGCAGCCCAATCCAGGCGCGGACGGGGCGCGCTACAACAAAGGTACGCTCTACCTCAACGACAACGAGCTTCACGAATTACAAAACGCCTTCAGAACACTGCTCATGCCTTTTTTGAGCAATGTGCCGGAACCTGGTCGTCGTCCATACATCTTTTCAACAATGCTCTTGACGGGAGCGGACAATGATGCCGAACCTCCAGTTTGACCAGTTTACCTTCACCCATAACATATAAGGGATCAACAATCATGTCTCTGGTTGTACACGAATCAGGTACTCGAAACGCGCCCAGCATCGTATTTTTACATGCGATTGGCACGAGTGAATGGATGTGGCGACAACAGGTAGCGCAGCTACAGGACTTTCATTGTCTTGTGCCCGACCTGCCTGGCCATGGTCACAGCCACGCCCTACGCTGGAACTCGCTCCAGGATACGACGGATCAGATCGCCAACATCATCCGAACCCAAGCTACCAATGGACGTGCTCATATGGTCGGATTGTCGCTAGGAGCATACGTCGTGGCCCAGCTGTTAGCATCATCAGCGGAAGTTGTTGATCATGCAATCATGAGCGGCGTCACGATGTTGCCTTTACCGGGGGGACGCATGATGAGCTGGATCGGCTACATTATGGCCCCGCTGATAAAAACAGAGGCGATGATCCGTACCAACGCCCGGATGCTACGCGTTCCGCCCGAAAATTATGATGAGTACCGACGTAATGCCAAGCTGATGTCGCGTCAAGCATTCCTTGGAGCGGGCGCGGCTGCGGGAGCGTTCCGAATGCCGGCAGTGTTCGCAGATGTGATTGTCCCAACCCTGGTTGTTGCCGGCACTCGTGAGCATGACCTTATGCGGCGGTCGATGGCGCAGCTTATGGCAACGATGCCCAACATGGAAGCGCGACTGGCACCCGATGTCGGTCATGGTTGGAACGGCGAGGCACCTGAGCTTTTTAGCCGTATGATTCGGGCGTGGATTACCGATGCGCCACTTCCATCAGAGCTGCTGCCTTTTGAGCAGAACAATGTAGCCCAACCGGTCTAGCTATCGCTCCATGGCGTTTATGAACGGTTACTGCTCTTATTTGCGACACGACGGTAGATGTCCAGGGTTTGCTGCGCAGCCGCCGTCCAGGTAAAGGCAGCGGCACGTTGTAAGCCACGTTGCCGCAGCTGTCCGCGCAGCTGGTTGTTGTGCCAAACGCGCTGCCATGTCTCGGCCCAAGCCTGGTGATCGGTTGGGGACAGCAAGATCGCGGCGTCACCCGCAACTTCGGGCAGGCTGGATGTATCGGCGGCTATCACTGGCGCGCCGCACTGCATTGCCTCAAGAATTGGCAGGCCAAAGCCACTGTATAGTTCGGGATGCACATACACGCGACATGCGTTGTATAACCAGACAAGATCGCGCTCACTAACGCCGCCAATAAAGCGAACATGCTCGGCAATCCCGAGCTGCTCAACCAGCGCAAATACGGGTTCATCCAGCCAGCCGCGCGTCCCAGCCACCACAAGGACTGGAGGTTCGCCTTGTTGCCGAAGTGTGTGCAAGGCATGTAGCAATGTTTGCAGGTTTTTGCGTGGCTCAATCGTTCCCACAAACAGCGCAAAGGTGTTTGCAACCAGCTCATGCCCGTTAATCGTGTGCCGTGCTTGCGGTGCTAGCTCAAGCTGCTTGAAGTGTGGCGCGGCAGCCTCATGGATCACCTCGATTTTAGCGGGATCGATCTTCAGCAGCTCAACAATGTCGTTGCGGGTGCTGTGGGAAACGGCGATAACAGCGTCGGCACGCTCCACCGCGCGTTGTATTTGGCTATAGTAACGCCGTGCATTACGGTCAAGGATTTGAGGGTAATGGATAAACGCGAGGTCATGCACCGTAATTACCGTTGGCACGCGCATCCGAAACAGCGGGATGAAGTCAGGAAAATGGATCACATCTGCACGGAGTCGAACTAGCTCCAACGGTAGAATCAGTTGCTCCCACCGATGATGTGGTGGTGTCCAAACTTTTCGTGTATCAATGGTGCGACCGTAAACGACGGAGCCAATAGCCGGCTTACGGTGCCGAATCGCTACAAATTGATCGTCGGCACGCGCAACATCTGCTAGTGCGTACAGCAACTGGTTGGTGTATTGGGGAATGCCGCCGCCGCGATATGAGTTGAGCCGTAGGTCGATTGCTGTACGCATAATGTTAAGATAAAAGTTCCGGTGTACGAGCTTTCGTGTATAACCTACACGTTTCGAGATTTCTACCTCTCTGCCCCTGGTTTTGGTTCTAGCCTCGTACTTTGATCACCTGTCCATCGTATGCTAGCTGCGCGTGGGCCGGAAGATCAGCATTCGTTGTTCGATGATCCAGATCGTGGGTGATATGTACAAAGTATGCCTGACGTGGCTGTAACTCGTCAACAATCGTGAGCGCTTCCGCAACCGTAAGATGAAGCGGATGCGGTTTGTGCCGCAGCGCATTGATCACCAGCACATCCAGATTTTGCAATCGCTCCATCGTCTCGGGTGGCAACGCGCTTGCGTCGGTAATATAGGCTAATGCGCCACAGCGGTAGCCTACAATAGTGTGCGAGCCATGCATAACGCGAAACGGCTCGATGGTAAGCGACCCGATCTGATACGAATGGCTAATCTCGCGGGTCTCGATGCTTGGTCGCGTGGAAAGCGACGGAGCCGGATCAAAAGCGTAGTCGAACATGTGACGCACCCGCTGAAGCGTTGGCTGGTCGCCATAGATCGGTAGCGTTTGGCCGCTGCGCATCGTAAATGGTCGCAGGTCATCGATACCGCCGATGTGGTCAGTATGAGCATGAGTGAGTAGCACACCATCAATATGCATAACCCGATGCTTCAACATTTGTGTCCGTAAATCGGGACCCGCATCAATCAAGATTGTTGTATTCTCGTGCTGTAAAAGCGCAGCCGTTCGTAGCCGCTGGTTAAGCGCATCATCCGAAGTGCAAACATTGCAGGTACAGCCAATTACCGGCACGCCCATTGACGTACCAGTGCCTAAGATCGTTAGTTGCATACCCTTCTTCCACACAACATCGTCCTGTTCCAAAGTGTAGCATATTGTTGACGGCATGCAGCGCCGTGCAAGACGTGCAGCAAGGGACGAACCATGATCGTTGAAAGGGCAGAGGTTGCAAGCGCTGCACCGTGAGAATCGAACAGGTGCTGCACCCTCGGGCGCAGCACCTGTAACATGGTGCTAGTGAGGCAGTAGTAACAAGATCGACTATAGAAGCAGCGGCTTGTTAACGGCTACAACCGATATTTCGCTACCGTGCGCTGTAGTATTTGTGCCAGCTCGTGAAGACTTTGTGCAGCTTGTTCGGCCTGCCGTGTCGACATACGGGTTTGGTTGGTTGCCTGTTGGATTGCTACCATGGCGTCGCCGATCTGCTCCATACCGGCTGTTTGCTGCTGAGCCGCGGATGCCATCTGTACATTGGCCTGCGCTCCACTTTCGACTTCGCCCGCAATGCGGTGAATGACCTGCCCGGCTTGTCCGGCTAGCTTCGTGCCTACCTCAACGCCTTTTGTGCCTTCTTCGGTCACCAGTACTGCTGCATGGGTTGCGCGCTGGATTTCACCCAGGATTTCGCGTACCTGAGCTGTTGCGCTCTTGGAACGCTCGGCTAGTTCGCGGACGTGCTGCGCGACCACCGCAAAACTCTTGCCTTGTTCGCCTGCTCTGGCGGCTTCAATCGCGGCGTTGAGTGCTAGCAGGTTCGATTGATCGGCCAGCTCCGAGACCGTGGTAATAATTGCGCCAATGGCCTGTGTTTGCTCCGCGAGCGCCAGGATTGTTTCGGCAATACTTGATACGCGGTCTTTAATCTGGCTCATACCGGCGACGGTGTCTTCAACTGCGCGGGTTCCATTTCGGGCAACCTGGAGTGTCGCCTGCCCATCTTGCGCGACCTGTGCCGCCTGCTGTGCGGTCTGCTGCGCAATTACTTTAATTTCGCCGATTGTGGTGGATGTTTGGCTCAACGCACTCGACTGTTCGGCAGCGCTTGCTGCCTGTTGTGCGGTCGCCGCCAAAATCTCAGTAGCTGAAGCGGCGATTGCGGTGTTCGCTTGCTGCACATCTTTGGTGATACGATGCAAGTTCTCGACCATGCTGTTCAAGCCCTGACCAAGCTGGCCAAGCGTACCGGTTTGGTCAATCTGCACTCGTTGGGTAAGGTTTCCGCCGGCAACCTCTTGCACAAACTGGAGGTAGGTTGCTACGGTCTGCTCCAATACCTGCCGGTCCTCTGTTTCTTGCTGCTGCAGCCGCGTTGCTTCTTGTTGTGCCTGCTGCTCGGCGGCGATTCGTTCTGCCAGCGATTGTGCCATGGAGTTGAAGCTTGTAGCCAACAGGCCAATCTCATCTTCCCGACGAAGTGTTACGCGCGTCTTCAAATCGCCGTGTGCCATGTTCTGCGCCGCTTGCATCAGTTGTCGTAACGGATTTGTGATCGAGCGTGATAATACGAAAAGCAGAAGCGCCAACAGCACAAGTCCAACTACTGCGACAAGAAACATTCGGCCACGGAGCTGGTCGGTGACGGCTAACAAGTCATGCTGTGGAATGATGACCGCAATTGACCAGTTGGTGCCTGCAACGGGATGATGGGCAACCCACGCCTGTGCTCCGCTGTGTGGATCAACTATTTCCAGCAGCCCTTGCTTGCCTGTCAGCATTGCTTGTTGAAGTTGATCAAAGCCTGTGCTTTTGAGTTCGCTGGCGAGATCGCCAAGCTTTTTATTCAATATGCTTTGAGG
>JASKZZ010000048.1 GCA_030147335.1 Herpetosiphonaceae bacterium
CTAAGAGCAGCACGTCGGCCAAGCTCATGTAATGCTTCTACTTGCGCTTGCTCATCGAGATCCATAACTTCCAGCGCTTGATGAAGAGGACGCAATACTGTTTCCTGCCATCCCTCTTCAATTAGGATATCCTGAGCTTTACGCCCAAACCGTGTCAGTCTTGCTATTTGCTTCATGCGTTCGAGCTTAACACCCAACCGTGCTGCAATCATTCCATCATCAACCACTGGCCCTGCTGAGTCAGCACTTGTTGCTGGGCGTCCTCGTCGACGAATTGCTCCGGCGAAACGCTCATAAATCCGTGCTTTCTCCATATCATTGAAATTGCGCCGGTGTACATTCTCGCCGACCTGTACATCCAACTTTTGCAACTCGTCTGGTTCTTCCGGCAGCACGATTGCTCGAACTGTTTTCATACTCATTAAGTCAGCTGCCATGACACGGCGGTGACCAACGAGTACTTGGTAAGGACGACCACGAGTTGTCCGAAAAACGGTGATCGGCTGGATTTGCCCGTGCGTTTGTATATGTTCTCCAAGCAGTTGTAGCTCTGCCAGTTGTTCGCGCGCCCATGTACTGCCTTGCTCGGCTCGATGTTGCATATCAGCGACACTCATGATGTAACGCACTTGTACCGGATCAAGTTGAATATCAGAGATCGATAGTTCAAGCACTTGACCAGTCGGCTCAATCTGACTTACAGACGAGGGGTGCTGTGGACGTGGTTCAACAGGAGCGTCTCCCAGACCCGCAAAAAGACTGGCAACGTTACGTGTGATTTTACCTTCTTGCTTGGCCACCGCTTACCTCCTTTTGGAATACAGTAGGGAACGCGATTTGTGCCAACTTCAAGTACGCTTGCGAGCCCGATGAGCGTGGATGCGAAACAATTGCAGGCTGTCCATGACCAGCCGCAGCGGCCAGATCAGTATTGCGCGGGATATAATGGCGGAAGATGTGATAGCGTGAGCCTAGCTCCTGCATAATTCCCGCAATCGTTTCGCGCTGCACCTGAGTGTTTTGCACCATAGTAAACAAGATACCAAGAACATGCAGGTCGCGATTGAGATACTCACGTACCCCTAAGATTTGACGGAGGATAATTGCAATGCCCTGAGCTGCCCAAGGCTCAGCCTGTGTTGGAACAATAACACTGTCCGCAGCGGCGAGCGCATTCGTGGTCAACACTCCTAGTCGAGGCGGGGCATCAATAAAAATATCATCGTAATTATTACGCACAAGCTTTAACAAGTTGACAAGAAATAACTCTCGGCCAAGCGAAACAGACTGCATCATGTCTGCGGCAAGTTCAAGTCCCATACCTGATGGAATAACGTCTAGCCGAGGCTCAACGCCGCTTTTCGGTCGTGGTAGTCGTTCCACCGGCTTGATCACGTCGTGTATCTGTGGTTCAGCCTGTCGTACGAGGTCACTAAAGAGATGCGAAATGTCGGGACCCTGCTCAATAGAAAGACCAAACCCGGTTGTGCAATTAGCTTGTGGATCAAGATCGACAACAAGCACGCGTCGACCTGCAAGAGCAAGGGCGGTAGCCAAATTAATTGCAGTTGTTGTCTTGCCAACACCACCTTTTTGGCACGCAATGGTAATCACCTGCGTCACGGCTTGATGCCTCCTCTTCTATGGCTTAATCGTGATGTTTTCGCGTAGGTGTCAGGAACAAACTAAAAATCGTGTTGATAGAACGAGATAAACTGATGAACAAATGGGGTAATACAGTTTTGTCGCACTATACCATATGTTACATGTAGTTTTTTGTAGTGATTGAATAATTCTTATAGCCAAAATTGAAACATATGTTCTGATATAGATCAACTCAACTGAACACCAAAACACCACCAGCTGTATCTTTGGCTCGTGGTGTTTATGGAAAAGGTATTGTTTTATATAGCTAAGAAGCGTATGTTAGAAGCGATCAACGTGACATAATGTTACCAAGCTAATCAATGTCAGGGTCGAGCACTACCGGCACATAGGCAGTGTTTCTTCCGTTGCCCACTTTTGTCAGCAGGCCAGCGTTACGAAGCGCCGCAATGTCGTTCAGCAGTGAGTTATCTGACCGTTGATCGCGCGGAGGCAACTGGTTATTTAACATGCGCGCATGGTCAATCGTGAGTTGGCCTTTATCACGGGCGTACTCCAACAGCTTGACACGGAAAGGCGTCAAACCCTGGATCGAAGGTGCATGCCGATTATAGATACGCGCCGTGAATGACACACCGCTGTCGATGAGCTTTAGCTCGGGCAATCCCGCAATCCGCAGCTCATGCATTACCGTATCCAGACCAATGCCAAATCGCTCGACATAACCTGCTTGCCATAACAGCTCAGCTATCGTCGGATTACGAGCGTATTGTTCCTGCAGAATGTTATCAAGCGTAATTCCTGGAGGGAGACCACCCGGCGAGATCCACTCGATACGATCAGCAAACATCGAAACGCGCGTGTACTTTCCAATCACATTATAGTCACGATGAGCAATCGCATTGACCGTCAACTCACGGATCGCCTTACGGGGATACTCGGGCTGCTCAACGCGACGAGGACCGTCAATTACAGTAAATCCACGCCGCGTTTCTTTCCACAAGTAGCCTTCAACTTCATCTATTTGCTGCGTCAGCGTGCCGCCATGACGAGCTAGATGGAACACATCAATCGTATTAGGCACAGTGCCAGGAAAATGACCCAAACCAACATCTGCGTGCGGAAAAAAATATTGCGGCCGAGTTCCGAACATCATGATGCCAGCCATTGTCGGCCTAATCTGACCATTAACCTGCACCCCAGCGCGGTAGCGCTCCAAAAATTCTTCAGGCCGATCTGGTGAGCCTTCGCAGCGCTCTGACGCAAGCGCTGTGCGGATATGTGACAACAGCTTGCTCATATCCAGATCATCCAGAGTCGCATTTGCAACTGGATACCCGTCGATGCGGCCATCCGTGATCTCGGGCATGAGATATGACATACAAAGCCTCTCCTATCACCTCGATTATATCACGCTGCTCTATGAACCACAGTCCATTTAGAAACTGTAGCTGCTAGTGTTCCGGAGGTTGAGTTATTGGCAATAGATTGCTTCCCCCAATATCACCTTGGGCGCAATTGGGGGAAAGACATAATGATCGCTACTAGCCCTTCCCCCAATATCACCTTGGGTGTAGTTGGGGGAAAGACATAACGATCGCTGCTGGCCCTTCCCCCAATATCACCTTGGGCGCAATTGGGGGAAAGCTCGACTTGCGCCTCCCCACAGTTTCCCACAATCTACGCTTGGGTGTAGTTGGGGGAATACCAGTATCCACCAGTTCCCCAAACAGGCTACTAAGCCGGTTCAATAACGCACGAACCATCCGATCGGTGCTACCGATGTAGAAAATCTAGGGCGAGTTGGCTTATTTTCGTGCCTTCTATGTAATGATGATTTTACCGCCCACAAACCTGTGTTGGGGGAAAGTGGGCGTAATTGGGTGCAAGAGAGGTGATCTTGTGCCTAAGTTGGAGGCAAACCTATTGTTGCTTGGGGGATAAATCATTATCCTTGAGATCAATTTCGGAGTAGTGCGCCCGCGAAAGCGTGCATGAGAAACCACGAACCGAAATCACACTGAAACATAGCACTGCAGCTTTTGTCAGGCAAAAGGACGTTGACCGATGGCCCTACCCGTAACCGATGCTCTTCCAGCGCTTTTCCGCACTGGCGATATCGGAGTTTCATCAGAATGGCGCGACATGTCTTACGACTGGGCGCATATTCTGACGAAAGACGGTGTGGCGATCTATACCTATTTGCGTGACACCTTCGATCATCAGCGTAGCCTCCGACCATTCATTTTGACGCCTGACGGACCAACTAAAATAAAGTTACAGCACGTTCTCGGCTATAAAACAAGCTGGCCAATGGATGGGCCCGAATATCTGTTACAGGTTGCCGGCCTGCTGCACATCGAGATCGGCTATGGGCAAAGCCGTGATCCCGAGCGACCACAGCGCACACGCGTTGCCTACTACACGGTTGGTCGTCTTGACCACCCTGTACTGGATTGGCACATGCTTGATCGTCTGCTCGACGCGCTGATGATTGCACTTAACCCGCAAAGCACAGACTCACAGATTGCCAAGCAACAAAAAAAGGCGCAAGCAGCTGTTCGATCACTTGGTCAATCCGGCATGTTGCAAGATTGTGATCCCGACGATTTGTTTTATGAGTACGGAGCATGGCCGACGCTGCTGCCAACATTGGTATGTGATGAGCGTTGGATTACGTTGTTCACATATTTACATGGAGCAGAAGCAGCGCAGCGGTATCGACGGCAAGCACGTGCTTGGGTTGAGTGGGTGCAGCGCAACCAGGCGCGACTCGCCGAAGAAAATCGTGCAATCGCAAACCAGTTGTTAGCGGCGCAGCGGCGAGGTCCGCGTAATGGTGGAGAGTCGGGACCAGCGACACCGTCGATTCCTGAAACTGAAGCAGGAGTGGAACCAGTGACACATGGCATCAGCGACTCGCCAAACGATGAGATACTTGTCGCTGGTGACAGTGTCACTGGAAAAGCTATTGGAGTGACTCAAGCACCATGTGTCACTGGCGAGTCGCTGATGAGTCACCGGGCTATTGGAGTGACTCAAGCACCATGTGTCACTACAGCTACACGTCCTGATGGGGAGCCGAGCAATGCGAAAACTAATAAACCGTTCAGTGAGTCACTCCAGCCGAATCAATTAACGAGTCGTTGTTGGGAGGAGGAGCAACCTTTAGACAACAAAATGACTCCGATCAACAATTCAACCATCGTAATTAGTGACTCGTTGACAAGCAACAGTGTTAGTGACTCGCTACCATTGGTGGAACCGCATTTACGAGACGCAGAGCTTACAAGCACCCGTCAGGATGGTTACTTTTGGTGCGCCATCCAAAACATTTTTTATGGTACCAACGAACGGTACAGCTATACAGCTGGTGAAAAACAAGCAGCGCATCGTCGGTTCAAGCAGCAAGGCATTCCGGTTGGTGTTGTACTCGCAGCGCTGCGAACAGTCATGACATTGGAACCTGCTGAACGGCCAACACGCTTCGTCGATGCGCTCAAAAGCGAAATATTCCATGCCTGTGTTCAACAAGCGCTCCATTTGCTGCCGATACGCGCACAATCTGCGAGTGCGGCCAACACATGGTCAACATTTTTGCAAGCGTATCGGAGTGTAGGTCTGGCGGATCAGCTTCGTGATGTAACTACAACCGATTATCATGCCCTGTACGGATTGTTCAGCAAACAGCCGGATGAATGCTGGGAAGTGTTGAGTCGCGTCGAGCGGGCGGCGCATATACCCGATTTGTCGCCCGCTTATTTCCGACGAGCGATTGCAAATAACCAACGAGCGGCAGCGCAATCCGCACTCGCGACTGGCGAACAACCGTCCTGTTATCGTCCTGGTCGTGCAGCTACAACAGCGCGTTCTGCTAACGCATCGGCCTCTTCATCCGGTATGGATGGTCGTTTGGCGCTGCTGGAGCGTGAAGGGTTGAAGCCGCAGCTGTTGACCGAAGAGATGAGCGAAGACTATATTCGAGCCTGGATTGATGAAGCCGATGCGCGCAGCTCAAAGATTCGTGAACGAGCTGCGTGGATTGCCTGGGGGTTGAGTTCGGGTTGTTTGCCCGCCGATCATCCAAAGCTCCCGCCGCGAGAATCAGCCACTACAACAGTTGGTGTTGATGCTAAGACACGTGGAACACAGCCACAACGCCCACGCCGCGACGTAGCGAAACAACTGGACCACAAGCTGCATGTGCCGTCATCATCAAAGGACAACGGTGATCTGCTGCTGACTAACGGCGAAGCTCAAACGTGGGCTGCAGTGCTGGGCGATCTCCAAAAGCGCTTGCCACAAAGTGAATTTGATACATGGATTCGAGAAACAGCGCTAGTAGAGCTGGTGGGAACCGAAGTGATTATTGCAGCCCCACACATCTTCGCTCGCGAAATGCTTGAACATACGTATGGTTCATTAATCACCAGTTCGCTGCATCACGTCCTGGGCTTTCCGGTACAGCTGCAAATCGTTATTTGCTAATTCTAAGTGGACTACCATAGTAAGCTGCGGGTATGACGAGGGGTGATTGAACGGGTGTATCGGACAGCGTGTGTGGTATACGAGAGTGGGACGCGCTGAACCGTTCTTTGCAATTTTGGCATAACTTTGAGATGCTGAACATTGATCAGTGGCTCAAGGTATCCATCAGGATCATCGCCGCTTGGTTCATCAGCCGATGCGCTTACGTTCCAATCTTGTTCCGCCGCCGCTTGAAGCGCTCGCTTGACCTCGGCTGGCGTAGCGTCTGGATGGATAACCTTATACAACGCGGCGGCCCCTGCAACATAGGGCGCTGAGAATGATGTACCGGTCCATAACGATTCTGACGTAGTGGCAATGCAAACCCCTGGCGCGGCAAAATCTACATCGGCTCCATAGTTAGAGTCGTTCCAAAATGTATCGTCTTCATCATCCGCCGAGCAAGGCCGATTGCGTGCTTTTCCCCGATG
>JASKZZ010000093.1 GCA_030147335.1 Herpetosiphonaceae bacterium
CGCCGCGTGAAAATATCGACCGCATAGCCAAGCTGGCCTAGCTGACGGCTTACTTCGTCCACATACACGTTCTGTCCACCGGCATCCTGGCTACCAAGCAGCGCCACAGGACTGGCATGTTCGCTGACAAAGGCAACGCGGACTAGCCGATCAGTTGTGGTTCTACGGCTCATGCGTCCACCAAACGCTGGTCGGTCACCTGTGCAAACGCCATGTTCCAATCGCGGGCAAAGCGCTCAATACTGAACCGTTCACGCGCGACGTTGCGCGCATGTTCACCCAATTCTCGGGCGGCCTGCGGATTTACCAGCAGAAATTGCATATGGTCAATCAGCTCCGCCGGATCGCACGAAAGAAAGCCACTTCGGCCATTCTCGATCACGGTCGGCAGCTCGGTTGTTGCCAGCGCCACAATTGGCATACCGATTGTCATGCCTTCGATTACGGCGAGCGGCAAGCTGGTGTAGCGGATCGGGCTGAACAAAAAGCGGTACTCGGCCAGCCGACGATGAAGATCGCGGTAGGGCACGTCGCCCAAGCCGCCAAGCTCCTCGGTCATCATACCGACCGAATCGAGCGGCACCTGTTCGCGCGCTTGCAGAAACAAATCAAAGCCGGCAATGCGTGGCCGCTTCTGAATGCCGTTGATCACGGTAATGCCGCGTTCAACCGAACCTGTGTATCGCGCCTGGGGATCGATTGCGACGCTATGCTCGATCACCATGGTCGGCGTGCGACGATTGTCCCACATGAGCCGGTTGTAATGGGTGACATGCACCAACAACACGTTAGGATCGTCGACCGGATGCTGCGAGTCGGTGGGATGCGGACGCGGCGTGTTGTGCTCAAGATAGATTTTGGGCAGGCGCTGCTGCTCCGGACTGAGAATTTCGGCAGCGTCCTCGGTATAATTTTTGGGCGTTTGGAAAATAAGGAGATCCAGATCGAGATCACGCACCTGCTCCGCTGGAACTTCACGCATATACGGCGGCAAGTCAAAGGTTGGGCCTCGACCGCCGTAACCCTCGGGACGATCAGGCTTGGTCGGCAAATACCAGTCGTGGTCGATACGCGCCAACGTATTAAGGTAGCTGCCGTGAATATGCCAGATTAAGATTTTGAGTCGCTTCATCGTTCCTCTCTTCTACGAACCTAGAACCAAGGAGTTAGAACCACCAATTGAGGTTAAGTTCTTTGTTCCATGCTTTGTATGCTTCAAGCTGTCAATGCAAAGAGCGAGTACCGGTTCTACCGGCAGCTGCTGTAGCGCATTCATCCGGTCGGCATGGCCAAGCAAGGCAGGCGCGTCAATAACGCGATGCCGTTCACTGTCGAGCGGCGCCCAGCATCGTGGCTGCGTTGGACCAAACAAAACCACGCTCGGCGTGGCGGATGCGGCTGCCAGATGCGAAGCGCCGGTATCGTTGGTTACCAACAGATCAAGCTGTGAGATAGCAGCGGCGAATGTGCCGAGATCGGTTTGTCCGGCTAGATCAAGCGCATCATAGCGCATCGCGCCGCGTACGGCCGATGTTAGCTCTTGCTCGCCGCTGCCGCCGGTTAACACAATCCGCGCGTCGAACCGTTCGATTAATGTATCGGCCAGCACGGCGAAACGATCCGTGGGCCAGCGACGCAGCGTGTCCTTCGCGCCGACATGCACACCAATCATGGGTCCTGTCGAATCACCAGCACCAAGCATCTGTCGGGCTGTCGCTTGCTCATGCTCCGTCGTCAGAAACTCAAGTCGCACATCATTCGTTGTCGCGCCCAGCAGCCCAACCAGCCGCAGCCAGCGACGTGTTTCGTGCTCATTGGCCTCGTAGGGCAGCGTATAGTCAAGCCTGCCATCAACGCCGCAGCAGTAGCCAAGCGAGACACCCGCCCCCAATCCCGCGACAAAGCCATTGCTGATATGGCCATCACCATGCATCTGGATTGCAAGGTCGAACCTAGCCGCGTTGGCTTGCGCTAAAAACTCTTCCACACGCTCAGCTTGATACGGCACTTCAGCGATGCCTGTGTAGCCAGGAAACACCAGCAGCCGGTCAATTGATGATATTCTGGCAACAAAATCCTCCGCCCATAGCAAACCAATCAATGTCATTTCAGCAGCTGGAAACCGCTGACGGAGTGCTCGCAGCGCGGGCGTGACGCACAGCAGATCGCCGAGATACAGCGCGCGAAATACAGCAATTCGACGCGGGGAGAAGCCTGTATTAAGCTTTGGCACTCGTATTGTGTACTGACGGCTATTTTTCTGTGTCATGCGCAACAAGCCCCTGCAGTATGTTGTTCTCCATTCCACGCTCCGGGTTCCTAAGCAACTCTTCCGCTACGTCAACAACCTCAACCGGCGGAATATCAAGGCACTGCATATCGATTGGACAGGCGAACAGGTAACAAGGATGACATGGCGTTGGCCGGCGTAAAAGACGCGCTTGCGTATAGCGAGGTCGCCACTGTTCCTCGTAATCAGTGCCCGAGTACAAACCAACAACCGGCTTGTTGAGCGCATCGGCAAGATGTAGCGGCAATGTGTTTCCGCAGATCACAAGTGCGGCGCGTTCAACCAGTGCCGCGTATTCAGGCAGCGTTGTACCACCAACTAAACACACTGCGGCGGGAGCAAGCCGCTCAATCTCGGCCACCAGCTCGGCCTCGCGCTCAACAGCAGTTATCAGTACCGGCCATCCGCGCTCGGTCAGCAGCCGCGCGACCTCGCCTGAACGCTCGGAGGGATAGCGTCGGGCCTGAGCGCTGGCTCCAGGGTGAAACAACACAAACGGCGCATCCGGGTCGATGCCAACACCGGCAAGCAAGCTGGGCACGGCTGCGCGAGCCTCGTCTGGGATTACGATCTCCAGCCGTCGATCCGCGACCGGAAAGCCGACCGACTCAACCAATCGCAGATTGCGCTCGACCTGATGCAAATCGTCGGGAGCGCCGCGCAGCTCCGTCGTCAGCGACGCGCCGCCGAATTCCTTGCCCTCTCCCACGCGCAGCGGAATGCCTGCCAAATAGCATACATAGCCCGCCACATGCGGCGTTTGGCTAAACGATGTGAAGATCAACGCGGCGTCGAACTTGCGCTCTGCCAGTACCTTGATCAGCTCCAGCTCACGCGCCGGGTCGAACGAAAGATGGCCAAGATCCTGCCACAACGTCCGCCACACAATCACGTCATCGATCCATGGCAGCAGCGGCACGGCGGTCGCGCCCGAACGACCAGCCAGCAGCGTAATGTTGGCATCCGGCGACGCTGCCTTAATCGCACGCAGCGCAGGGCTAAGCATCACAACATCGCCAATGTTGTCGGGCCGAATCACCAGGATGTTGCGCGCCGAAAGCCAGTCGCTCATTGCTGTACCCCGCCGAGAACAGAGACTTGAGAACCGAGAACAGCAGGAGTCATTTCCAACACTGGAGACTGGCGCTTGGTGCTTGATGACAACAACTCAGAAGCAGCAGTGAGGACGTTTTCCGGCGTGACCAGGCGCAAACACTCGTGTCCATAGGGACAAACGCGGCTATAGCAGATGCGGCAGGGCACGTCATGGAACAGCTGGCGATGCGGTACCTGCCACGGTCCCCACTGCTCGGGTGGATTGGTCAGCGCAAACAGCGCAACGACCGGTGTTTTGAGGGCCGCGGCCATATGCATCGGTCCGGTATTATTGGTGACCGTCAAATCCGCCGCCTCGATCACAGCGCAGAAGTCGGCAAACGGCAGCTTGCCTGCTGCGTCGATTGCGAACACCCAATGCTGTGGCTGCATCTCCGCGCGAATCTGCGC
>JASKZZ010000186.1 GCA_030147335.1 Herpetosiphonaceae bacterium
CGCCGTGATTTGCGTGCCTTTTAGCTCGTTCGCTAACGTATCGGTTAGCGCATTTAGTCCAACTTTGACAACATTGTAGGCAGCGATCCCGGCTGGTCGGGCTGCAACTGCCGACGACCCAATCGTGATAACACGGCCTTCGCCGCGCGCTTTCAGCTGCGGCACGAACGTATGCAGCACCAGAAATGCGCGTGTGAGCTGAAGCGTCAACATGCGCTCCCATTCGTCTGGCTCCGTATCCTCAACCGACCCGCCGCTAAAGCCGCCCACAAGATGCACAATGCCATACAACGGCCCATGTTGTGAACGCAGCTCTGCCGCAAACTGGTTGATCACGGTTTCGTCAGCCAAATTAGCCGCAATCCCGTGCAAATGCTCGCTACCCACTTCATGTTGAAGTGATTGCCACTTGTCCGCATCGGTGTACGGTACGATACAGGTGTAGTCTGCAACCAGCCGTTGCACCACCGTTGGTCCAAGCCCTCCGGTTGCCCCGGTTATCAGTACCGGGCGTCGTGATTGGTCAATCATCAGTATGATTTACGAGACGCGAGTCATCTCGTCCCCCTGGCACCATTATAAAGGCAGCGGGCAATCAGAGACGACTCGTATGCTTAACCCTCGATCTTTACTCTTTATTCGTCCTTTAGTTCCGGTGGATACAAATAATAGTTGGCTGCTGATGCCGCTGTACCGCCTTCGTGTACCGCTGTCGTTATTTGATGAGAGTGCAAACGGGTGACGTCGCCTGCTGCGTACACACCAGGTATATTCGTTTTTTGCTCAACGTCGGTGGAGATGTAGCCTTCAGGACTGATTGCCACGTCAAGTTCTTGAGCCAGCTTTGTTTGCGGCGTCGCGCCATGTTGGCAAAACAGCTGATCGAGTTCAATCCGTTGTCCACCCTTGGTATAGATCGCCTCAAATTGCCCGTCGTGTCCAACGGCTCGGTCGATCTTGTCGTGAACCAGCGGAATATTGTGATTCTTAAGCCGCTGCTGAAACTGCTCGTCGATAAAGCATTCATGGCTATCCGTCAACACGGTCAAGTTGTTGGTGAAGCGTTGCAGTTGCAGCGCTTCGGAAGCCGCGGCATTTGTAGTGCCGGTGACAACAACACGTGCATCCTTACAGCCATAGCCGTCGCAGGTGATGCACCAAAACATGCTACGACCCACATACTCGTCCCAGCCCTCGAAGTGCGAGTAATGGTCGATCACGCCTGTACACAAAATAACAGCTCGTCCGTGCCATTCACCGGCCTGTCCACGAGCAATAAATTGGTCGCCGTCGCGCCGAATCGTGTCGATTTTGTGCTCAAGCACCGTCACCTGCTCGTACTCGGCCAGCTGCTGCCGTCCACGCTCCCGCAGCTCACGCGCTGGAACGCCACCGGGAAAGCCAAGATAATTGTGGTTGATTTGATGCCAGGTTGAACGTCCCCGTCCTGTATCGAAAAGTGCCACCGTGCGGTCGTAGCGCGCAAGATACAGCGCCGCCGACAATCCTGCCGGTCCACCGCCAATAACTAATACTTCATACTTTGTCGCTGCCATACATACTCCTAAGTCAAACGGCAACGCATCTACCAAGCGGCGGGCCATGAATACGGCCTGGCGAACAAAAAAGAGGCTAGCCTGCGCCAACCTCTTTATATCCTGCTGGTAAATGACCGTTTAGTGCGTTGTTTTCGAGTCGCTCTTTTCGGATGAGTGGCCGGGGAACATGCGCGCTTTAGGATCAACGTATGTTTTGATCGCGTTGATCGCGATCGCTGACTGCCCAAACCCGACCGCAATCAGATCAAGCTTGACTTCAGCGGCGGCAATATCACCGGCGGCATACACGCCCGGCATACTGGTCGAAAAGCGGCTATCCACTTTGAGTGAACGTTTTTCGAGCGACAAGCCCCAGTTCTTGATCGGCCCCATGTCGGCCTTGAATCCAAGCTGGAGCAGCACCGCGTCCATCGGCAGCTCGCGTTCTTCGCCGGTCTGATTGTTGACGATCGTAACTGCTTCAACCCGTTCCTCGCCGTGAACCTCCTTAAGCTCCCAGAAGGTTAGAACGTTGGTCGCCGAGTCGTACATTTGCTTGATCGAATGCTCGTGCGCTCGAAACTGATCGCGCCGATGGACCAGCGTGATGCTCTTGGCAGTATCCTGCAAATTAAGCGCCCAGTCGACCGCCGAGTCGCCGCCACCAACAATCAACAAGTTTTTATCCGCGAACTCGGCCTTGGAACGTACAAAATAATAAACACCGTTGCCTTCGAGTCGAACCAGACCCGGAGCGTCCAGCTTGTTGGGAGCGAATGCGCCTACACCAGCCGCGATCAGCAGTGTCTTGGTCCGATACTCGCCGCGTGTGGTGGTGACGGTTAGCTCTTTTTCGCCCGTCGGCGCGATGTTGGTGACTTGCTCTTCCAATCTCACGGTTGGGTCTGACTGGGTTGCCTGCTCAATCAGGTTTTTTACAAGGTCTCGGGCCAGAATTTTGGGAAAGCCCGGCACATCGTAAATATATTTCTCAGGGTAAAGCACGGCAAGTTGGCCGCCTAGCTCCGGCAGCGCGTCAAGGAGCAGCGTTTTCATGCCGCGCAATCCAGCATAGAACGCGCCAAATAAACCGGCTGGACCGCCGCCAATAATTGCGACATCGAACACTTCTTGATTCATTTCAGACATATCTCGCCAATCCTTTCATAACCTATTGTGTAGTGTTGCAGGGATTTTATTGTATGCCTATCAACATATGGTTTACGTCTTTTCAAGCCCTTGTGAGCTGCTTGCTGTAGCTTTTTGTACTGTAACACGAAGTTATGCGCAGAATCATCTCAACGTGCTGTTTTGGTGTTGGCGTATGGCTCGTAGTGCCAAAGGAGCAGGTATTCTACGGGTCGTATGGCGAATGAAAAACATATCAATGGACTATGTAAGCTGGTGCAGAAGAAGCGTAGGATTGCGACACGTCCAAATTGACTGCAGTACAACATTGTGTATCCAAGGGGACGGCTATTTTTTCAATGTTTAGTTTGTAGGAGTGGTCATTATGGCTGTTATGCCTCCCCGGGAAGAATACAAGCTTTCACTCAAAGACCAGCGCCGTCGCTCGCAGGCTACGACCTGCCGCGGCATACATAATCCTTCGTCCAAGACCTCAGCAGGTGCAGGACGTATGATGAATAAGACGCTATCTGCATATCGTCAACGGCCACAACTGCGCTGGATCAAAACGAGTGCTGGACTGCAAATGCGCTGGACGCCTGCCGAAAGCTGAATATGTTGCCGGTTATCAAGTGTTAGCGCTCCTGTCGCCACAGGAGCGCTGCTTATTGGGCAGATAACGATTACTCAGTGTTTCGGCCGAGCGCGGCATCGAAAAACGTAGCTAGGCATTGATATAAACGTTCCTGATTAGGTACCTTGATGATGCCGTGTCCTTCGTCGTCGAATACCAGCAGCTCATACGGAATACCTGCCGCATCCAGCCGTTCTACCACCTGC
>JASKZZ010000193.1 GCA_030147335.1 Herpetosiphonaceae bacterium
ACCTCGACCTTCATGATCGGCTCAAGCACCTGTGGCCGACCCTTGCGCACACCGTCCTTAAGCGCCATCGAAGCAGCGATCTTGAACGCCATTTCCGAGGAGTCAACCTCATGGAACGAGCCGTCGTACAAAGTTGCCTTCAGGTCAACGACCGGATAACCGGCAACGACGCCGGTTTCCATCGCCTCACGAATACCCTGCTCAACCGCCGGCACGTACTCCTTCGGCACCGAGCCGCCAACAGTACCGTTGACGAACTCAAAGCCTGTGCCCTGCTCCTTTGGCTCGAAGCGCACCTTGACGTGGCCGTACTGGCCCTTACCGCCGGACTGGCGCACAAACTTCGAGTCAATATCGCTGGGCTGCGAAATGCTTTCGCGATACGCCACCTGTGGCTTACCAACATTCGCTTCGACCTTGAACTCGCGCATCATGCGGTCAACAATAACCTCAAGATGCAGCTCGCCCATGCCGCCGATGATCGTCTGACCAGTTTCCTGGTCGGTGCGCAAGCGGAAGGTTGGATCTTCTTCAGCCAGCTTGGCTAGTGCAAGACCCATCTTGTCCTGGTCGGCCTTGGTCTTCGGCTCGACGGCAACGTGAATCACCGGCTCGGGGAACTTGATATTTTCAAGCACGACCGGTTGAGCTGGATCGCAGATTGTATCACCGGTAAAGGTTTGCTTCGGGCCGACCATTGCCGCAATGTCGCCTGCGAATACTTCCTTGATCTCTTCGCGATGGTTCGCGTGCATCTGGAGCAAACGACCAATGCGCTCTTTCTGGCCCTTGGACGAGTTGAGCACATACGAGCCCGCCTCGATCTTGCCGGAGTAAACGCGGAAGTACGCAAGCTTGCCAACAAACGCATCGGCAACGATCTTGAACACCAGCGCTGAGAACGGTACGTCGTCGTTCGGCTCGCGGATAATCATCTCAACGTCCTCGGCGTCAAAATCGGCGCCCGGCGCAACCGCTTGCATTGCCGGCACTTCAAGCGGCGATGGAAGGTAGTCTACTACGGCGTCGAGCATGCGCTGCACGCCCTTATTCTTGAGCGCCGAACCACAAAGCACTGGCACTAGCTTATTGGCGATTGTTGCTCTGCGCAACGCTGCCTTTAGCTCATCGAGGCCGATCTCTTCGCCTTCCAGATACAGCAGCGTCAGCTCATCGTCAGTCTCGGCAATTGCTTCGATCATCTGAGCGCGCATTGCAGCAGCCTTGTCGGCAAGCTCAGCTGGGATTTCAACGATTTCCTGATCCTTGCCAAGATCGTCTTTGTACATCACAGCATTATTGGTCATCAGGTCGATGATGCCACGGAACTGATCTTCAGCGCCAATCGGCAGGTGGATCGGTACCGGCTTTGCGCCCAGGCGGTCAATGATCATCTGCACGGTGCGATCAAAGTTTGCACCCATGCGATCCATCTTGTTGACAAAGCAAATGCGTGGCACGCTATACTTGTCGGCCTGTCGCCACACCGTTTCGGACTGCGGCTCGACACCAGCAACGGCGTCGAATACGACCACGCCGCCGTCGAGCACACGCAGCGAACGCTCCACCTCAGCTGTGAAGTCAACGTGGCCCGGCGTGTCAATAATATTGATCCGATGGCCCTTCCACTCGGCAGTTGTTGCCGCCGATTGAATGGTAATACCGCGCTCGCGCTCTTGCGGCATAAAGTCCATCGTTGCGGTGCCCTCATGGACCTCGCCGATCTTGTACGTCCGGCCCGTGTAATAAAGCACGCGCTCGGTCGTAGTCGTTTTACCTGCGTCGATATGCGCGATAATACCGATGTTTCGATACAGGTTTAAGGGTGCTGACCGTGGCATTCAGATACTCCATGCTTGCGAAGAACCTTCAACAAGACTTTCTGTATATTTCGCCCTATATTTTACCAAATCTTTTTATGTTAAGCAGGCGATAACCGCGTACTTAAGCATATGCAAAGGGGCTCAACTTTTAACAAGTCAAGCCCCCGCGCGCGAACAAAGCTTGCTTAGCGTGCGTAGTGAGAGAACGCGCGGTTGGCCTCAGCCATACGATGCGTTTCTTCACGCCGCCGAACCGATGCGCCTGTATTATTAAACGCGTCGATAATTTCGGCTTGGAGGCGCTCAGCCATTGGCCGGCCCTGGCGACCTCGCGCTGACTGAATAATCCAGCGCATCGCCATTGCCAACCGCATGTCGCCTTTGATCTCGACGGGCACCTGATAGGTAGCACCGCCTACACGCTTCGGCACAACACGCACGGTTGGAGCAGCGTTGCGCAGCGCGGTCTCAAATACTTCGAGCGGCTGACGGCCAAGGCGTTCAGCTGCGCCATCGAGCGCGCCATACACAATCTTCTCGGCAATCGCCTTCTTGCCGCTGAGCATAACCTTGTTGATGAACTGCTGGATCTGTACATTGCTGTAACGTACATCCGCTGGCACTGGGTGCTTCTTGTACTTACCTCGTCGTGGCATCTGCACTACCTCTTCTTGCCGGTGGCCTGAGCATTCTTCTTCGTTCCGTACTTCGAGCGGCCCTGCTTGCGGTTGTTAACGCCCTGGGCGTCAAGCGTACCACGCACAATATGATAGCGCACACCCGGAAGGTCCTTTACACGACCGCCACGGATCAGCACCACCGAGTGCTCCTGCAGGTTATGGCCTTCGCCTGGAATATACGCCGTTACCTCAATGCCGTTCGACAAACGAACGCGTGCAACCTTGCGCAATGCCGAGTTTGGCTTCTTCGGCGTCATCGTGCGGACCTGGGTACAAACACCACGCTTTTGCGGAGCGCCCTTGCCGCGAATAAGTCGACCACGCGTGAGCTTGAAGCGCAGCGCTGGTGCCTTGGTCTTGTTTGCGACAGGCTTACGAGGCTTGCGCACAAGCTGGTTAATTGTCGGCATCTTTCCTCCTGAACACAGCCCACTTCCTACGCCACATCTTGAATGGCAAGCGGTTTCTGTGGGCAACAAAAACAACAAGCTGTTTGACACAAAAAAGTGCGCAGACCCTTGCTTCGTTCGCAGCGCGCGTTGCTGTGCTGCGGGTTAAGTGGGGCCTGGCAACCAAACGATTTTTTTACAAAATGCCTACACTGCCAGATAATCTAGCGGTTTGCTAGTATATCAGCGCTGCCAGCCGTTGTCAAACTAACGCTTAAGTATTTCCACCAAGACACACGAAAAATACAAGAAAAAGCTGAGTGTTGATTCTTCGTGTGTCTTGGTGAGTCACCTAACGCAGTCCTTCAAGCTCCTCAAACACCGTCTTTGCATCTGGAACTGTTTCCCAATCCTTAAGGAATTGTGCCAGTCCTTTATCCGTCAGCGGATGCTGGATCATCTGCTCCAACACCTTGGGAGGCATCGTTCCAATGTCCGCGCCGGCTTTAGCAGCCTCGACAACATGCAGCGGTGTCCGGATCGATGCGGCAAGCACTTCTGTCTTGTATTGATAATTGCGGAAGATCTGGACAATATCACGCACCAAGTCCATGCCATCCTGCCCGATATCATCGTAACGGCCCAAAAACGGGCTGACAAATGTTGCACCGGCTTTTGCGGCCAGCATTGCCTGAGCAGGGGAGAACACCAGGGTTACGTTTGTCTTGATGCCTTCTTCGGTCAGCTGCTTAACCGCCTTAAGCCCTTCGGCAATCAGCGGCACTTTCACAATAATGTTAGGCCCCCACTGCGCCAAGATCCGGCCTTCCTTGACGATCTGTTTCGCATCCAACCCAACGGTTTCTGCGCTCACCGGCCCTGGGCAAATCTCGGCAATTTCCAGAACTGTTTCTTTGAAGCCACGACCCGCTTTCGCCGCCAACGTCGGATTTGTTGTCACACCATCGACAATACCAAGCTCAACGCCTTGACGAATAGCCGCGACATCGGCGGTATCAAGAAAAATCTTCATCATCCCTCCTTATGTTAAGCCCAGCATACGCGCTCACAGCCCAGAACGCAAGATTGTGCCGTACTGCACGAGCCGTT